>PUXY01000071.1 GCA_009659955.1 Campylobacterota bacterium
TATTGGAAAAGTTCTCGGGAGTTGGGGAAGTAGAGGAGGAGAAAGTTGGTGTAACTATCGATATATTCAACCCCCAACTCCTCCGCCAACTTTTGGTATCTCTCCATTTGGGCAAAGTTGAGTTGGAGTCCCATTGCCACCCACTCCCAGTGGTTGAGGGCGGTGGTGGCGGCGGTCAAAGAGAGGGTGGTAATATTGAATGGGGGGCGGAGTTTGTTGAGGTTGGAGATAATCTCCCGGTTGGCAATACCATATCCTACCCGCATTCCCCCCAATCCATAGGCTTTACTGAAGGTTCCGGTATAGAGGAGATTGGGGCGGTCAATTAAAGTATTGGGGGGGATAATTTTCCCCCGGTCTTTAAAACCGGCAAACTCCTGATAAGCCCCATCGATTACAATCAAAGTTTCCGGATCTACCTCATCGATAAATTTCTCCACTTCTCCCCGATCTAAAGCCTCCCCCAACGGGTTATTGGGGGTGCAGATAAAAATCAATTCCGGTTTATGTTTCCGATAAAGTTCTCTAAACTGCTCCAAATTGTGGGTTTTATCGGGGGTTTTGATAATTTCTGCCCCCACCTGTTTCCCAAAAATTTCATACATTGCAAAGGTGATGCCGGCGGTCAAAATTTTTTTGGGTCTCACTCCATAAACCGCCATTTCCAAAATCTGGTCGCTCCCGGCTCCGATAATAATATTCTCCTCTTTTACCCCAAATCTCTGGGCAAGTCCCCCTTTCAACTGGTGGTAGCTATCATCGGGGTAGCGGTTCATTCTGAAAAGGTTTTGTTGGACTGCTTCAATTACTTGGGGGGCGGGTCCATAGGGGTTTTCATTACTGGCAAGTTTAATTATCTTCTCCGGAGGAATTCCATACTGGGCAACCACCTCTTCAATGGGGCGTCCCGGTTCGTAATTTTTCAAATGTTTAAGATGTTCAAACATTCTGCCCCCTCCG
This sequence comes from Campylobacterota bacterium, assembly GCA_009659955.1. Lineage (GTDB taxonomy): Bacteria > Campylobacterota > Campylobacteria > Campylobacterales > Nautiliaceae > PUXY01. The sequence continues at coordinate 961 of PUXY01000071.1, forward strand.
GTCAACTACTGATTTTCCAGTTGCCGGAATTTCCGGGAAAGGTCTGGGAGTCTTTTTTTGATTAAACTTTGGATATTCCCTTTATCCACCGCCATCAACACATACAGAGTCCCCTTTTCACTCCGCCACTGGGCGATTGGGCGACTATCCCGGATAACTGCCCGGGCGATTTGGGTGGAGATATCCTCCAGTTGTTGTTGGGAGCCCAGACCCCCATCTCCCCCCGATACCCCTTGATACCTTTTAATTTGCCGTTTTACTTCGGTGGCAACTCTACTTGCCAATCTATTTCTTCCATCGGCTTGGGCTTGAGTCCGTTGGATAGAGGGGGGCATTTTTTCGGCAATTCCTACCGCCACCAGTTTCCCGTAACTGAATTTTTCCGGAAAACAGACCCAAGTTGGAGCCTCCTCCCCTTCGGCAGTTACACACTGATTGGTATTAATTTGGGGCTTTTTCTCTCCACCCCCACACCCGGTAAAGAGGGTTAAAGTTCCGGCTACTGCTATAATTCCCCAAAATTTCCGATTAAATAAAGCCATTTTACACCTTTATTTGAGAGGGTTTTGACTATTTTACCATAGGAGGGAGGAGAGAATGGAAAAATTTATCGCCTTTTTTATTAGGAATCGCTACTTTACCCATACCCTTTTTATTATTTTATTGATTTTGGCGTGGGTTGCTTACAAGGGGCTTCCCAAAGAGTTTTTTCCCCCGGCAACTCTGGACAAAATCATAATTAAAGGGGGGTATCCCGGCACCTCTCCCCGGGATTTGGACAGAATGGTAGTTTCTCCTTTGGAAGATGACTTAAAAAATATTACCGAAATTGAGTCCACCGAAACGATTATCCGGAGTGGCTCTTTTATTATGACCCTCAACCTCAAACCGGGCACCGATAAATTGAACACCCTCATCGATGTGAAGGGGGTAATTTCCAATCTGAAAAAAGATTTACCTGCCGATATGAATGAACCTTCCGCCTCCATTCTCAAAAAGGCGTTTCCATTGATGTTTGTCTCCATAGGGAGTAAAACTTTGAGTCGGGAGCAACTTTTGAAAGTTGCCGACGATGTCAAAAAGGAGTTGGTAAAGTTCGGAAATTTGGCACAAGTGGATATCCGGGGGGATACCGACAAGGTTATCTATTTCTACTTTGATACCCAAAAACTGGACGGGTTGGGGTTGGGGAAAAAGGGGTTAATTTCAGTTCTCCAGAATCTCTCCACCATCTACCCTATTGGAAAAATTGAAGGGAAGGGGCTCTACTTTATAGCCTTCCACCCCCATTCGGTGGAGGAGTTTAAAAATAGTTTTATCAAAATTGGGGGAAAAGTTGTCCGGGTTGGGGATATTATCAAAGTGGTTGAAAAAAGCCAAACCCCCAAAGAGATTGGGAAATTTGATGGAATTCCAACGGTAATGTTGGATATCCGGAAAGGGGAGGAGGGGGACGCCATCGCCTTGAGCCATCAAATCCGGGAGTTTTTAGCCCAATACCACAAAAAACACCCGGAGATTGTATTTGGAATCTCCACCGACACCTCCCGATGGGTGCGGAACCGGTTCAATACGGTGGTCGCCAATATTGCCAGTGGGTTGGTAATAGTCTTTTTTATTATGTGGCTCTTTCTAAATTGGCGACTCTCTTTGGTGGTAATTATCGGAATCCCCACCTCCTTTGCCATCGCCCTCCTCTTTTTGGACTACTTCAACTTCTCCCTCAATCTCCTCTCCCTTTTGGGGGCGTTGATAGCCTTGGGAATGATTGTGGACGAGGCGATAGTTGTGGGGGAGAATATCTACCGCCACCTCCAGATGGGGAAAGACCCTATCCGGGCGTCCATCGACGGAACCAAAGAGGTGCTATTTCCGGTTACCGCCTCCGCCTTAACTACAATTTTCGCCTTTCTTCCGATGTTGATGATAAAAGGGGAGATTGGGGTCTTTATCAAAATTCTCCCAATAATGATAACTATTCTAATTATCTCCTCCCTTTTGGAGGCGGTAATTTTCCTCCCCCTCCACGCCAGTGAAATTTTAAAACCGACCCGGAACCGGGCAAAGGAGGAGTTTTGGAAAAAATTTCAAGCCCTTTACCGGAAAATCCTCTCCTTTTTCCTCCGCCACGCCCGGCTCTTTTTTATTCTCTTTATTACCATCATTCCGGCAATTACTATCTGGGGGTTTAAACACTCCAAATTTCAACTTTTTCCCGATTTTGATGTGAGCCAAATTTACATTACCGGAAAATTTGACCGGAACTTTACCATTGAAAGAACTGCCAAAGGTATGGAGCCGATAGAAAACGCCCTGAAACCCCTCTTGAAAACCGATGTGGAAGGGTTTACTTCGGTCGCCGGAATGGTAATGAATAAAAAGGGGGAGAGTGAAGTTGGGGAAAACTATTTCCACATTTTTGTAGATTTGAAAGAGTTGAAACCTACCGACTTCTACAACCGCTATATTGCCCCCATTTTCCAACCGATAAAAGTGCCCAATCAGGTGAGAACCCACTCCGCCCAAGAGGTGAAAAGGTTGATAGAAGAGAGATTGGCAAAATTGCAAATCCCCGGTTTGAAACAATTGAACATTATTATCCCCCAAGCGGGAATTGTAAAGAGTGATATTGTGGTGGGAATTGGGGGAAAAAGCGATAAAGAGGTATTGGAAGCTATCCGATGGTTGGAAAAAGTAATTAAAAAAGTGATTGGAGCCGGGGTCGCCACCCTCTACGACGATGGGGAGTGGGGGGGAGATGAGGTAAGGATAAAACTCAACTCCTATGGAAAAAGTTTGGGACTCACCGACAAATATCTCTATACCCAACTCCGGGGAGCCTTTGGGGAAGGGGAGATTGGAAAGGATTTTGGAGGGAATAGTTATCTGAAATTGATTCTCCAAGCGGAGGATAAAGATAATTTCCAAACCCTCCTCAATTTCAGAATTGAACTCCCCGACGGCAAATTTATCCGACTGGGGGAGGTGGCAAAATTGGAAATTACCAAACGCTTCAAAAAGATCCACAAATATGATGGGGTGGCTCTCAAATCGGTTTTCCTCTCCCTCAATAAGAAAATTATCACCACCGGGGAGGCGTTGGAGAAGTTGCAACCCTATCTGAACCAATTGAAAAAGAAGGGATTTATTGTGGAGATTGGGGGAGCCCGGAAAGTTAACCGGCAATTTCTCCGGGATTTGATGGAGTCGGGGATTGTAGCCCTTTCCCTAATCTTCCTAACTTTGGTGCTAATTTTCAATTCTGTTCGCCAACCTTTTATTATTGTATCGGTAATTTTCCTCTCCTTTTTGGGGGTTTTAATCGGAAATTGGCTTTTGGGGCTAAATATGACAATGTTGACCCGGATTGGTATGGTGGGATTGGCGGGGGTTGTGGTCAATGATGGGATTGTAATGGTGGACTTTTTGAAAAAAGCCCGGAATGTAGAGGAGTTATTGGAGTATGCCTCCTATCGGTTGAGACCCATTCTCCTCACTTCAATCACCACCTTTTTTGGACTTTTTACCCTCATTTTCTTCCCCTTTGGACAATCCAAAATCCTCCAACCTCTGGCGGTGGCACTGGGATTCGGTCTCCT
>PUXY01000072.1 GCA_009659955.1 Campylobacterota bacterium
ATCTTTACCGGTCAAATTTTCAGTTTCTCCACCCCTTTTCAATCTACTTTTTTAAAAAAAAACTACCGATTTACTTCAATTTCTCCTCCCAAATCTCCCCAAAAACCCCGAGTGCGTCCTATCAATTGGCAAATTTTTCTCCAGTTGGAGGGATTGAGACATATGAGACCAATCAACTCCTCTCCACAAAGGTGGGGTTGGCTCTGTTTTAAAGGGTTCAAATTTTTCCGTAACTCCATTTTTCCCCTTTTTCTATTTTCAAACTTTCCCCAATTGACCCCAATCTATCGGAGTATCTCTTTCCTTTAGATTATTCCCGTTTCTCCCTCCGGGGGGAGGGGGATTATAAGAAAAGGTTATATCCTTTTCCCCGGAAAAACCGGCTACAATTCTAAAAGGTGGAGGCAGTAATTCAATGGAGTGGAGGAATTCCGATGGAAAAGTTGCTTTTTTACACAATTTCCCTATTGACGATTTTAAATCCAATTGCGGGGGGAGTAATTTTGGTCTCTTTGGCGTCTATTCGGGATATTCCGGTAATTGCCCGGCGGACTACCCTTGTGGTTTTTACCGGATTGGTGATTACAATGGTGGCGGGGGGGTTGGTGTTGAAACTTTTTGGGATAAATATTCCGTCGATAAAGGCGATTGGGGGGGTAATTCTCCTGTTGATGGCTCTCCATATGATTCAAGGGCGGGAGATGGTGCCCACCAAAGGGAGTGAGGAGGAGCATTCGGCGGCGGAGGATAAGGAGGATATTTCAATAGTGCCGATGGCGATACCGATTCTGTTGGGTCCCGGGGCGATAACCACCACCATAATTTTAAGTGAAAAGGCTCAAACTTTGCCGGAAAAGGCTACCCTTTTGATGGCGATAGTTATTACTTCGGCGGTGGTCTATTTGACCCTCCGCCACTCGGCTCTCCTCTCCAAAGTTTTGGGGGTCAATGGGTTGAAAATTATTACCCGGTTGATGGGGTTGGTGATTGGGGCGATAGCTTTTCTCTTTTTAGTCGGAGGAGTTAAAGAGCTATGGTTGGGAAGCTAAACTGGAGTGGAAGGCTTCTCCTATTGGCGGGGGTTGGGGGGATCACCATTGGGGTGGTGATTACCCTTTACGCCCTCTTGACCCATCTCCTCTCTTATCTTCTCTATTTGGGAGACCCCTTGGAGACGATTCCCAAACTCCCTTGGTGGTATCTCTATCTGGTGCCGACCCTCTCCATTATTTTGGTAAATCTTATTATCCAAAAATACCCCTCCACCCGGGAGTATGGGGTGCGGGAGATTGCGGAGGGGATAGAGAATAACCGACTCCAGTTTGGGGTAAAGGAGTTGCTTTTGAAAATTCTCAACTCCGCCCTCTCAATTGCCAGTGGGTTTGCAATTGGAAATGAGGGTCCCTCCTCTGCCATTGGGGCAATGATAGCCCAAAAGTTCCACGCCCTTTTGAAACTCCCCCGGCAATTGGTAAAGGTAACTTTGGGGATTGGAGCCAGTGGGGGGATTGCTTCAATTTTTGTGTCGCCGGTTACTGGAATTACCTTTGCTCTGGAGAGTCTGACCTATATTTTTCTACACAATTATGGGGTTTATCTGATTTTGGGGAGTGCAACCGCCTTTGCAATTGCCTCCATTTTTTTGGAGCCTTTGATTTTCAACTACTCCATTGGAAAGTTTTTCCAGTATAAATATCTGACCGGAACTTTTCTTTTTATTCCCATAATAACCGCAACTATCTATTTTTACCTCTTTCTCCGGGACACCCTCTTTTATCGGCTCAATCTCTTTTTCAAAAGCCGTTTCCCCCGGCTCCATTTTTGGATTTTTCCGGTAATTGGGGGGTTAACCATTGGAACTATTCTACTTTTAACCCCCTATGCCGGGTTCAGTGGGCACGAAGTGGTGAAAATGTTGATAAATGACTCCTCCCATTTCCCCCTCTGGTTGTTGGGGGTAGTAATTTTTTTGAGGATTTTGGCAACAATTACCTCCCTCTATGCCAATGGAGTGGGGGGTGTTTTTGTTCCATTGATGAGTATTGGGGCGTTGGTGGGATATGGGTTTGGGGAGTTGGTCAATTTGACAATGCCCTTTTCGGTGGAGCCCTTCTATTTTGCCGGAATTGGGGCGGGGATCTTTATGGGGGTAATTATGCGGTTGCCGTTGACGGCGGTGGTGTTGGCTCTGGAAACAACCTATGATTACAATGTAATTGTGCCCACCGGGGTGGGGGTAGTGTTGGTCTCCTATCTGGTCTCCTTCTACTTCACCCCCCAAACCCTCTATCCCCGGCGGTTCCGCTCCCGGTGAAGTTGGATATAGAGGTGGAGAATATCGATGGCGGCGGGGGTGATACCACTGATTTCACTGGCGGAAAAAAGGGTAGGTGGACGGAATTTTTCCAACTTTTCCACCACCTCCCGGCTCAACCCGGGGATTCCCCGGAATTGGAAGTCTTCGGGGATTTTAACCGCCAACATCTCCTTCATTTTGTCAATTTGGGAGGCTTGCCGTTGGATATAGTGGTGGTAACGGGATTCGATTAATAATTGCTCCAAAGCTATTGGGTGCAGGTTTGCCAATTCCGGTGCCAACTTTTTCAATTTTTCCGGGGTAAAGGTGTGGCGTCCGGCAACTTTTCGGAGTTCCATTACCGATTGGATAGCCGGCTCCCCCATCTCCTCCAGTTTCCGGTTAAATTCTTTGGAGGGGGTTACAATGGTCTCCTCCAGAAACTTTTTCCCTTTTTCTATCTGATTCCGGAGATTCTCAATTTTTCGATAGGTCTCCTCCGGTAAAAGTCCCAATTTATACCCATACTCTCCCAACCGGAAAATTGCATTATCCTCCCGGAGGAGAAGTCGATACTCACTCCGACTGGTAAACATTCGGTAGGGTTCATTGGTGCCTTTGGTAACCAAATCGTCGATTAGAACCCCAATATAAGCTTGGTCGCGACGGAAAATTAGAGGTTCCTTTCCGTCGATTTTCAAAACTGCATTTATCCCCGCCATAATTCCCTGTGCCGCCGCCTCTTCATATCCGGTGGTTCCGTTTATCTGCCCTGCAAAGTAGAGTCCCTCAATCTCCTTGGTTTCCAGTGTATGTTTGAGGGCGGTCGGTTGGATAAAGTCATACTCTATTGCATACCCATACCGGACAATCCGGGCATTTTCCAATCCGGGAATTGAGTGGATAAACTCCTCTTGGACATCCATTGGAAGGGAGGTGGAGAGTCCGTTGAGGTAATATTCGGTCGCCTCCAGAGTTTGGGGCTCCACAAAAACGTGGTGTCGCTCTTTATCGGGAAATTTTTGGAGTTTATCTTCAATGGAGGGGCAGTATCGGGGACCAACCCCTTCAATCTGTCCGGTAAAAAGGGGTGCCCGGTCAAAATTGGAGCGGATAATAGAGTGGGTTTTTTCATTGGTGTAGGTGATATAACAGGGGAGTTGGGTCGGGTTAAACTTTTCCGGGTCGGTGCGGAAGGAGAAGGGTTTGGGGTTGGGGTCTCCCGGTTGAATCTCCATTTTTGAAAAATCAATCGTCCGGGCATCTATCCGGGCGGTGGTGCCGGTTTTAAACCTCTCCAGTTTAAATCCCAAATTTTCCAGTGATTTTGAAATATTTTTCGCCGGAAGTTCGTGGAACCTTCCCCCCTCAATTTTGACGGGTCCAAAGTGCATCAACCCCCGCATAAAGGTTCCGGTGGTCAAAATTACCGCCTTAGCTTTGTAGCGGTTTTGGAGGTTGGTTACTACTCCGGTTACTTTTCCATTTTCCGCCAAAATCTCCTCCACCAACTCTTGGCGAACCTCCAGATTGGGGGTATTGAGGATTTTGGTTCTCATATAAATCCGGTATCTGTCCATATCGATTTGGGCCCGACTCCCCCGGACTGCCGGACCCCGATTTTCGTTGAGGGTGCGGAATTGGATTCCGGCGTTGTCGGTTGCCAACCCCATTTCCCCCCCCAAAGCGTCAATCTCCTTTACCAGATGCCCCTTTGCCAACCCTCCAATTGCCGGGTTGCAACTGGGAGCCCCAATCTGCTCCACCAAAATAGTTAAAAGGAGGGTCTTTTTTCCCATTCGGGCAGATGCCAAAGAAGCCTCAATTCCGGCGTGTCCACCCCCCACCACAATTACATCAAACTCAAACAACTCCACTCCTTCTGAAAAGTTGGATTAGGTTAATCTATTTAATTTTGCGGTAATTTTAGCACACCTTTTTCTCTCCCTGCGGAAAAATTCAATTGGAAAGAGAAGAGAAAAAAGGGAAGGAATTTTGGAAAAAATTAAAGGGAAGGTATTTCAATGGTAGGGGAAGGGACTTCCACCACTGCGGGGGTGGGCTCTATCTCCTCCACTTCGGGGAGTTTGTCGGTGAAAAGGGTATATTTTTTATGGAAAAGCATATTGATGGTTCCTATAG
>PUXY01000073.1 GCA_009659955.1 Campylobacterota bacterium
GGAAAGGTTAAAAATGGTCTATTCTCGAAAATTGGAGAATGGAAAAATTGAGTGTCTCCTTTGTCGGCACAATTGTAAATTGAAAGAGGGGCAAGTTGGAATTTGCGGGGTCAATAAGAATGAAGGGGGGGAATTGAAAAATCTGGTCTATGGGCATCCGGTTTCTCTCAATATAGACCCGGTGGAGAAGAAACCCCTCTACCATTTTCTCCCGGGGAGTCGCACCCTCTCCCTTGGGACGGTGGGGTGCAATTTCAAATGTCCCTTTTGTCAAAATTGGCAAATCTCCCAAAGCCGGGAGGTTGATAACTCCCATTTTGTTCCACCGGAGCAGATTGTGGAAGTAGCGATTAGATACAACTGCCAATCTATCGCTTATACCTATAATGAACCTTCAATTTTTTACCCCTATGCCCGGGATATAGGGGTGTTGGCGAAAGAGAAAGGATTAAAAAATATCTTTGTTACCAATGGATTTGAAAGCGAGTATGAGATAGAAGATATGAAAAAGTGGGTAGATGGTGCCAATATCGACTTAAAAAGTTTCAATCCCGACTATTATCGAAAGGTATTGAAAGGGGATTTGGAAGGGGTTTTGGATACAATCCGCCGGCTCAAAGAAGGGGGTGTCTGGGTTGAGGTTACAACTCTGATTGTCCCCGGGGAAAATGATTCTCCTGAGGAGTTAAAAAAGATTGCCCAATTTTTGGTTTCTGTTTCTCCAGATATTCCTTGGCATATCAGTCGATTCCGTCCCGATTACAAGGAGCGGGATAAGGAGCCTACACCCATTTCAAAAATGGTGGAAGCCCACCAGATTGGGAAAGAGGCGGGATTGTATTATGTCTATTTGGGGAATGTAACCCTCCCGGCAATTACCTATTGTCCCCAGTGTGGAGAGGAGTTGATTGTCAGATATCTTTTTGGAGTTCAAAAGGATTTGGTAACCCCCAATGGGGGAAAATGCCCAAAATGTGGAAGAAAAATAGAAGGAGTTTGGCAATGAGAAAGGCTTTTTTTAAAGAGTGGTATGGGGGAAGTTGTGGAAAAGTGGAGGAGTTGATAGCCTATTTCAATCAAATTTTGGATAGCGGTTTAGACCCCCAAAAGAGGGGAGAATTTTTTTCTCTAACTCCCAAAGCCCTCATCTCTCCCCACGCCGGGTGGGTTTATAGTGGTTTTACTGCCAATTTTGCTTATAGAGTGGCAAAAAATAGTAGAGATAAGGTAAAAAGGGTAGTGGTAATAGGACCTTCCCACCGGTTCCCTTTCCGGGGAGTATCGGTAACTTTGGAGGAGAGTTATGAAACCCCTTGTGGAAACCTTCCCATAGATAGGGAGTTTGGGTTGGAGTTGATGGAACGCTTTAATCAGGTTCAAAATCTGGAGTATGTCCATATGGAGCACTCTACCGAGGTTCAGATGCCCTTTATTAAACACTATTTGGATTTGCCGGTGGTGGAGCTTATCTACTCCCAAACCACCGGAGAGGAGGTGGGGGAGATTATAGATTTTGCCATTGGAGAAGGATCATTGGTGGTAATAAGCACCGATTTGAGCCATTACTACCCTTTGGAGGAGGCAAATAAAATCGATAGAAATTGTTTGGAGGCGGTATTGGCTCTGGACCTCAACCGGCTACAACTCTGTGAGGCGTGTGGGAAAATTGGAATGGAAGGAATAATTCGCACTGCCCAAAGGAGGAGATTGGTTCCGGTTTTATTGGACTACCGCACCAGTGCCGATGTCAGTGGAGATACCTCCAATGTGGTTGGATATATGAGTGGAGTTTTTGTATAATCCCCATCTCCCATTTTTTCCTCCTTCTATTTCGAGCCTTTTATAAGCGTGTGTTATAATTTTCAAACATTTGTTTATATTTGATGGGAGGAGACGCAAAAAATGCTTATAAAACATCTGGAAAAGATTTACACATTTCTGATGGTATCCCGGCTTAAAAGTTTTTCCCAAGCCAGTAAAAGAATGGGAATTTCCCAACCGGCGGTAACCCAACAGATTAAAGTTTTGGAAAATTTTCTCAATGTAAAACTCTTCGAAAGGAGAAAAAAGGGGATAACTTTAACCAAAGACGGGAAAAGGTTTTACGAAATTGCCGTAAAATTTGAGCAGTTTCTCCATAAGTTTGAGACAGAGCTTCAAGAGTTTCATCAAAAGGAGTCCCCTTTTTTGATCGGAGCCTCCTTTACCGTGGGAAACTACTATTTGCCGGAATGTATCCCATATTTTCGGGAACTTTTAGGAAGAGATGTCCATCTTATCATTAAGGATAACCACTCCATTTTGAAAGAGGTGGAGAAAGGTGCCCTCGATGTGGCTTTTACCACCAAACAACCCCGGGGAGAGTTGAATTATCATATTTGGAAACAAGATGAACTGGTGGTTTTCTCCAACAAACCTCTACCTCCCACTTTGGAGCCCCAAAAACTTCAGGAATATCCGATGATTTGCCGGGAGTCCAAATCTGCCACCCGTCAACTTATTAAAAAAATTTTTGAAGAGAAAGGGATAGATTGCGACCGGTTTCAGATTGTGGGAGAGGTCCACAACTCCACCGCTTTGAAAAATACAATTTTAAATTCCTCCCGTCAACTGGTCTCCATCATCTCCCAAGCGGTTATTGGGGACGAACTCCGGAATAAACGGCTTTTTAAAACCAAATTGGAGGGAATTCAACTCCGACGCCCAATCTACTTTGTATATCAGGAGTTGACTCCCCAAACCGAAGGGATTTTAAAATTTATCAACTATTGAGCCTCCCTCCTCTCCCCCTCTCTCCTCCCAATTAAAATTGATATAATTGACCCCAAATTTCCACGACAAAAAAGGGTGAAATTATGGTTTTGGTAATGAGAAGTGGAGTTTCAGAAAAGGAACTCCAAGAGACAATTGAACAATTGGAGAAGTGGGGACACAAAGTCAGTGTTTCGCGAGGTGAAAAACAAGTTATTATTGGGGTAATTGGAGATAAAAGCGATTTATTGGGAAAACCTTTAACTGCATTACCGGGAGTGATAAAAGTGTTAGAAGTTTCAGCACCATACAAACGGGCAAGTCGGGAATTTCACCCGGAAGATACAATTATTGAAGTAGATGGGGTAAAAATTGGGGGAGGACACAAAGTTGTAATTGCGGGACCCTGTAGCGTCGACAAATTGGAAAATGTGGTCTATTTGGCAAAAGTTGCAAAAAAACACGGGGCAAAAATGTTGAGGGGAGGGGCATACAAACCCCGGACTTCCCCCTATAGTTTCCAAGGGCACGGGGAAGAGGGGTTGAAAATGTTGTATGAGGCAAAAAAGGAGACCGGACTCCCAATTGTAACCGAACTGATGAGTATTCCAGATATTGATGTGGTTTACAAATATGCCGATGTTATTCAGATTGGAGCCCGAAATATGCAAAATTTCCCTCTTCTTCGGGAGGTTGGAAAACTGGATAAACCGGTAATTTTGAAAAATGGAATTGCTTCCACCGTCAAAGAGCATTTGATGGCAGCGGAATATATTATGAGTGAGGGGAATGATAAAGTGATATTGTGTCTCCGGGGAACCCGCACCTATGAGACTGCGGTTCGGAATACCCTTGATGTAACTCTGGTTCCGATTATGCAAAAAATGACCCATCTCCCCATTATTGTAGACCCCAGCCACGCGGCGGGGCGTCGGGAGTTTGTCTCCCCATTGGCGTATGCCGGAATGGCAGTGGGAGCAGATGGGTTGATTATTGAAATTCACAACTGCCCCAAAAAGGCGTTGAGTGATGGGGAGCAAGCCCTCCTCCCCCGGGATTTTGCCTATTTGATGGATAAAATTAAGAAATTACCGGCGTGGAACCAGAAAGAGTGGTATCAATTTGATCAACAGAAAGATACCGACTGCATCGAACCCGATTTTTACAACTCTTTTTAAGGGAGTCTCCCATTAAGGAACTCTCCTCTGTTTTTTAATTTCCCTTTTCCTCTCTCCCTTTCATCTTCATTTTAAAAATTGCTCTATATTAGCGTCAGAAAAAAATTTTTAAATTTTTTGAAAGCTTTTTTTAAGCTATTTCAATCCTGCTTTCCTTCTTTCAAACCCACAAAAAGAAGAAAAAGAAAAAATGGCACGGGGGAGATTTTCCGGTGGGGTAAATTTATAACTGGCTAATTAAAAGTGGCGGGAGATGGCGGGGGTAATGGAGAATTGGGTTAACTCTTCGCCCAGTGTAATTTCTTGGAGGGCGTTTTCGGCAACCAATTTTTTGGTCAAAAGATGGTTTAGTTTGTGTCCTCCGGCAAAGGCGGAGTATTCACCAATAAAATTGTGTCCCAAAAGTCCCATATCTCCAATGGCGTCCAAAATTTTGTGGCGGACAAATTCATCGGGGAACCGGAGGGAGTCGTTGA
>PUXY01000074.1 GCA_009659955.1 Campylobacterota bacterium
CGGAGGTAAGGGGTATGGAACCGGAGGAGGAATTGGTTTGATTGGAAAAGGAAAGCGTCTCCATAATCCAATAGATTAGATGGGGCGGAGGTGCCAAAGAGAGCTTCAGACTCCTTGGAGTCCAATTTTAATCCAATTGGAGTTGGAAAATGGGGGAGAAGGGGAGCGAAAGAACTGGTAACTCCTCCCCTTCCCAAAGTGAAAATGGGAAAAATCCGCGGAATAGTTAAAATCTCTTCCAAAAGTTGAACTCCTCCCAACTCTTCCACCAACTCCTCTCCCTCCTCCACCACCAATACAACGGGAGTAACAGGAGGCATTTCCAATAACTCCTCCAAAAGGGCTCTTCCTCCGGTGGGAGGAGTAATATTTCCGATTAAATGGGGAAGTCGGTTATAGAGATAATATTCGTTGTTATTACTGGTGATTATTGCCAATTTCAATTTGGAAGGGGGAAAGTAGCGGAGGAGAGTGAGTAAAAGAGAGTGCACCATCATACTTTTTCCACTGCCAGTATCCCCCACAATTAAAAGGGGATTTATCTCTTTCAAGGGTAGAAGGAGAGGGCTTCCCAATCTATCAATCCCCAACGGGAGGGGAAAATCGCCAAATTTTTCAACCGGTAACTCCTCTTCCACTTTTTGGAGAAGGGTTTGGAAGTAAACCTTTTCCCGTCGCCGATTGGGAATTTCAATCTCCCATCTTACCCGGGAAAGGGGAAGTAGTTCAACTCCTCTCTCCCAAAAAATCTCCTTCAACTCCTTTTCCAGTTGGGAAAAAACTTTGGAGGAGATGGGCTTTTCCAATCTCACCTCAAACACTGAAACTATTGGTCCCCGCCCTTTGTAGAGGATTTTGCCGGGAATTTCCAACCGGGAAAAGAGCCCTTTGAGAATTGCTTCCTTTTTTTCAATCTCCCCGTTGGTTTCCCGGTTACTCTTTTTGGGAGTGCTCAAAAGCTCCAATGGATAGAGGGGATGGAGAATTTCTCCTATTTCCTCACTTTTATTTTCGGTTTGGGTAGAAATATCGGCTCTACTCTCTACTTTTTCCTCCAAAAACTCTTTTTCTACCCCTTTTTTATCTTTCTTCTCTCTTTTTTCCTCCAATTCTTCAATTTCCCTTTGGGAAGAAGTTTTTTTCTCTTCTTCTCTTTTTTTCCTTTCTCCTTGAGTCTCTTCAACTCCACAGGAAAATACAGGGGCAACTTCTTTAAATTTTTCTGTAACTTTTCCTGTAACTTTTTCTGTAACCTCTCCCAGTTTCTCCATTTTTTCCCTAATCTCCTGTTGGAGAGAAGTAAGGGTATGGAAAGGGTGGGCAAGGAGCTTTTTCAGCTCCTCCAAAGGATTTTTCAATAAATTTTTGGGATTTTCGGGAAGTTTAGGAATTTGAAAGAGATGGGGAAACTCCTCCCAAAAGAGATAAAATACCCCGCCTCCCATTATGAGATAGAGGATAAAAGTGCCCGGCTTGCCCAAAAAGGAAGCAAAAAATTGGGAAATTTCAGTTCCCAAAATCCCCTCTTCCCAAATCAATCCTTTAAAGAGAATAAAGAGGAAAAAGAGTCCGAAAATTCCCAAAAATATAGACGCACTCCGGGGAGTGACTTTCCGCCGATACATTTTTATCGATAAGATAAAAAGATAGAGAAGGAAAAGAAACCCTACCCATTTTCCAATTAAAACCTGAATTGCTACCCCCAGAAAGGCTCCAAATTGCCCCACTTGGGTAGGATAGGGGTTAAATAGACACCAAAGAAGATAAAAAATAAGAATCCACCAACCGGCAAAGAGTAGAAATCTCAAACTTTAAACTCCTTTTCGATTGGATAGGGAGGGGTATGGTGTTTCCATATCTTTATTCTTTTTCTTTGATGAGGTAATTTTCTCTATTTTTTTCTCCCTTCCACCCAATTCTGAAGATTTAAAGAGTTATTTCCCACTTCTACAAAATACAAAATAATTGAAAAAAAGGGGAGAAACCCCCAATTGGAGAATTAGGAGAGGGCTTTGGAAACCTCTTCGGCAATATTACATCCGGTTTTAACCAACCCTTCTCCAACTTCAAACCGGACAAAATCTACCAATTGGGCAGTTCCCCCAACCTTTTTGGCAACTTGAGCCAGAGCATCTTTAACACTCTCTTTATTCTCCGCTTTTACATACTCTTGCTCGGTCAAGCAGTTTTCCTGATAGAATTTTTTCAATTTACCGGGGATAATTTTGTCGATAATATGTTCAGGTTTCCCCTCTTTCAAAAGTTGAGCTTTGGCAATCTCTTTCTCTTTTTCCAAAACATCTGCGGGGACGGTCTCGGGGCTCAAGAATTGGGGTTTCATTGCTGCAATATGCATTGCAATATCCCGGAGGGTCTCTTTAATAGCATCGCAGGTTTCCGGTTTATCACATTTGGCGGCTACCAAAACTCCAACCCGTCCACCGGCGTGGATATACCCGTTTACAATTCCATTTTCTGGGGCTTTGATAATGGCAATTCGCCGAACAACGATATTTTCCCCAATTTTTGCAATTTTTGTTTTGAGAACCTCTTCAAATACCCCCTCTTCTCCAAATTGGGCTCCCAAAAGGGCGTTTACATCGGCAATATCGTTGGTATTGATAAATTTGACGGTCTCTTGAACAAACTCCACAAATTCATCGGTTTTTGCCACAAAGTCGGTTTCGCAGTTAATTTCAACCAAAGCCCCTTGCCGATAATCGGGGCTCAAATGGAGTTCAACCCGTCCTTCCGCAGCATTCCGGTCAGCCTTTTTCGCCGCCTTTGCCAACCCCTTTTTCCGGAGAATTTCAATCGCTTTTTCTTCATCTCCATTGGCTTCCACCAGAGCCTTTTTACAATCCATCATTCCCGCCCCGGTCTTCTCCCGGAGAGCTTTTACCATTTGAGCAGTAACTTTTGCCATTTCTGACCTCCTCTCTCTTTTCAAAATTTATTTTTTAAATCTTCCCCTTAAGGGGTTATTCTATTTCTTTTTTAATTTCTCCCTCCCCTTCCCGCGGAAAGGAGTAAATAAGATTAAATCTCCTCTTCCTCCTCTTCTTCCCCTTTTTCAATCTTTTTAATCTCTTCTTTCAACTCCTCTTCACTTTTGGGCTCCGCCTTTGCCTCCTCTTTTACCTCTTGGGTTACCTCATCAATCTCCTTTTGGGTAACCTCTTTTTTCTCCCCTTCACTTTCACCGGTGGAGGCGGTTTCAGTTACTTCCTCCCCTTCAGTTGCCAATTGTTTCCCTTCAATCAAAGAGTCCGCAATTAATCGGCAAAGAAGTTTAATACTCCGGATAGCATCGTCATTGGCAGGAATTGGGTAATCGATTAAATCGGGGTCGCAGTTGGTATCGATGGGGGCAATAATTGGAATTCCCAATTTGTTGGCTTCGTGGACGGCGTTGTGCTCTTTTACGGTGTCGATGATAAAGAGCATATCGGGCAATTGTTTCATATTCCGAATTCCCCCAATTGCCCTCTCCAATTTTTTCTTTTTCCGCTGGAGAATCAACCGCTCTTTTTTGGTCAAAAGTTCAATCTGTCCGGTCTCTTCCATTTTTTCGATAATTTCCAATTTCCGGATAGATTTTTGAATAGTTTTAAAGTTGGTGAGCATTCCCCCCAACCATCTGTGGTTTACATAGGGCATTCCCGCCCGTTCAGCGTGCTCTTTAATCGCCTCTACCGCCTGTTTTTTGGTTCCTACAAACAGAACAACTTTTCCCTCTTCTCCGGCTTTCTTTGCCACATCACAGGCAACCCGGAGATATTTGATAGTTTTTTGGAGGTCAATAATGTGGATATTTTTCCGCACCATATAGATAAATTTTTTCATTTTTGGGTTCCACCGCCGTTTCTGATGTCCAAAATGGACTCCCGCTTCCAACAAATCCTTCATAGTTACTTCGCAAGCCATTCCAGTGCTCCTTGTGGTCTAATTTTTTTTAAATAGGGTTTAGCCTCCCTCCCCATCAACGGCTTCCAAAGGAAAACCGCAACCCCGTCAAGGATTGGGAGGTGAGAGGTAAGGGGAATTGTAACAAAAAAAGGGAAAAATTAACCGGTTATCCCCCCTATTTTGGTAAAATCGGACTATTATTTTAAATAGTTTGAAGATAAGAAGGAGTTCCGATGAGGTATGGAGAGGAGGAGATTCTCAATTTTACCCCGGCAAAGTTGGAGTTGTGGGAGAATCCTGCCAAAGGGAAAAATTACTGGATAAAAATAACTCTCCCAGAATGGATGGCAAAGTGTCCCCGGAGTGGGTATCCCGATTTTGCAACTATCTATCTGGAGTATATCCCCGACCAGTGGGTGGTAGAGTTGAAAGCCTTGAAGCTCTATATTAATTCTTTTATGAAAAGATACATCTCCCACGAGGGAGCTGCCAATGAGATTTTTGAAACCCTCTACACCCGGTTGAAGCCCAAAAAAATGAAAATGAGAATGGTTTTCAACCCCCGGGGAAATGTCCAAACCACTATCGAAATTGATTCCCAAGAGTGGGAGAAAGAAATTAAAGAAGGGGAGTGAAATGGTTCCAGTTTTCAAAGAGGTGGGGAGTTTAGACCGGAAATGTTACGACCAGTATCAATTGACCGAAGATATTTTAATGGAGCACGCTGGCTATGAAATGGCATTGGAAATTTACCGGAGAATCCCCAAAGGGAGTAGGGTTGTAATCTGTTCGGGACCCGGCAACAATGGAGCCGACGGAATTACTTTGGGGCGGATTCTGGAGGGGGATTATGAAACCTATCTCTACCTCCCTCTGGGGGCAAAATCCCCGATGGCAAAACTCCAATTGGAGAGGTATCGGAAAATTGGGGGGCGGATTCTGGAGTGGAAAAAGGGGGAGAGGTTAATCTCCGGGGCGGTAATAGTGGACGCCCTCTTTGGAAGTGGACTTAAACGGGAGTTATCGGAGGAGTTAATCTGTCTGGTAAAGGCGATGAATCGGGTGGAAGGGTTTAAATTGGCGTGTGATGTCCCCACCGGGTTGGACGACCGGGGGGTGCCCCGTCCGATAGGATTTAAAGCCGATATGACTATTACAATGGGGGGGGCAAAAATCTCCCTCTATAGCGATTTTGCCAAAGATTTGGTGGGGGAGGTGAAGGTTGCCAATTTGGGGGTTGCCTTTTCCAAATATAGGGGGCAGACCGATTATTACCTATTGGAGGAGTCCGATTTTACCCCTCCAATCCGAACCCGGCAAAATAGCCATAAACGGAGTTACGGGCATTTGGGGGTTGTAGTGGGGGAAAAGCCGGGGGCGGGAATAATTTCCGCCCTCGCCGGATTCAATTTTGGAGCCGGTCTGGTTACCGCCATCAATTTGGGAAGAGCCCAACTCCCCTATGAAATTATGGAGGGGGAGAAGTTGGAAGGATTCTCTGCGTTGGCAGTAGGAATGGGATTGGGGGGAAAAATGGGGGTAATTGAAAAGGAGTTGGTCAAAGTGGTTGTGGAAGATGGGACTCCGGCGGTAATAGATGCCGACCTTTTCCACAACTCCATAATTGGGGAGTTGGTAAAAGCTCCCCGGGTGGTTTTGACCCCCCACCCCAAAGAGTTTGCCGGAATGGTTTTCCATATTTGGGGAGAAAAGTTAACTTCCCGGGAGGTGCAGGAAAATCGGTTTCAACTGGTTGAGCGGTTTACCCGGGAGTATCCCCAATCTGTGCTTCTCTTGAAAGGGGCAAATCGGTTAATTGGGTATAACGGAAAAATCTATATTGACCCCTTGGGAGATGTGGCACTTGCCAAAGGGGGGAGTGGAGATGTCCTTGCCGGATTGATAGGAGCCCTTTTGGCTCAAGGGTATCACCCCTTGAAAGCCACTTTAACCGGTTCTTTGGCACTCTCTTTGGCAGGGAGATACCGCCCCAATTATGGACTCACTCCGATGAAATTGATAAAGCGGTTAGATGGGTTGGTGGAAAAAGAGGCGAAATAGAAGCTTTTTGAAAAATCTATAGACAAGAGAAAGGGGAAAAGGGTGGAAACTTTTCCAAAGGGAGTAGTTGATATGTGGTGGATATGG
Organism: Campylobacterota bacterium; assembly: GCA_009659955.1. Taxonomy (GTDB): domain Bacteria; phylum Campylobacterota; class Campylobacteria; order Campylobacterales; family Nautiliaceae; genus PUXY01. Next base: position 6,058 of record PUXY01000074.1, read on the forward strand.
GTAATTATAGGTCTCCTTTTTGTAGGTTTGGAAGTGATAGTTCCCGGGGTAACTCTGGTCTGGTTTGGATTGGGGGCAATTTTGGTTGGAATTGTAAACTATTTTTTTCCCTTGAATTTGGTAATAAATCTCTTTTTGTGGGCAACCTTTTCGGTTATTTTTATTGTGTTGACTTTCAAATATATGAAAAAGGGAGTTAAAGGGGAAAAAATTGATGTCAACCGCCATCTCTATGAGGGGAAAAAGGGGGTAATAACCGAAGTTTTAGACCATTTTTTTGCCAAAGCGGAGTTTGAGGAGCCAATTTTGGGAGACCGGGTTTGGAAAGTAAAGGGGGAGAATCTCCAAGTGGGAGATATTGTGGAAGTTGAGGGAGTTGAAGGTAACTATTTTCGGGTTCGGAAAGTTGCAAAGGAAAAAGGAAATTAAGTAAAATACTTTGAATTGTGAAAATCTCACTGGGTGGAACCGGCAAGGGGCATCGGGGCAAATTTCCAATTTTGGCAATGCAGGAAAGGAGTAGGAATGAGTCTTCATTGGTGGATTTGGTTGATAGTGATGGTGGCAATTGTGGGGTTAATCCTCTATCTGGTGTTTACCGGAATTCGGATTGTGCCCCAAGGGGAGGTTTGGATTGTGGAAAGATTGGGGCGGTATCACAAGACCCTTCAACCGGGATTGAATCTTTTGGTCCCTTTTGTGGATACAATCCGGGCAAAAATGACTACCCGGGATATTATTCTGGACACCGAACAACAGGAGGTAATTACCCAAGACAACGCTGTAGTTTTGGCAGATGCGGTGGCTTTTTTCCGGATTACCGACCCCTATAAAGCCCTCTATGAAGTGGAGGATTATCAAGCTGCTATCAAAGAGGTAATTATGACCAACCTCCGGGCAATTATCGGGGGAATGACTTTAGATGAAGCACTGACCAATCGACAGGCAATTACCGAAAGAATTAAAGAGGCTACTATAAATGAGGTTGCCGATTGGGGGGTAACTTTGAAAAGTGTCGAAATTCAAGAAATTACCCCCAGTAAATCGATGCAACAGGCTATGGAACGGCAAGCGGCAGCGGAGCGGGAGAGAAGGGCAATGGAAATAGAGGCAATGGGGAAAAAACAGGCGATGGTTTTGGAGGCGGAAGGGAAATTGGAAGCGGCAAAACGGGAAGCGGAAGCCCAAAAAGTTCTGGCGGAAGCCTCCGCTACTGCAATTGAAGATATTGCCCACTCCATCGATAAAGACTCCTTTGCCCCAATGTTTCTTTTGGGAGACAGATATATGGATGTTCTCCGGGAGTTGGCAAAATCTGAAAATTCCAAATATGTTGTCTATCCTGCCGACCTTCAACAGGCAATTAAAGGATTTTTGGCAAATTTGGGAGGAAATAAACCATCTTAATTTTCTCCCCTTTTCACCTCTTCAAATCTTGCAATAGGAAAAGAATTTGTTATAATTTCACCACTTCAAAAATATCTTTCCCTCAGGGGGCGTAGCTCAGTTGGTAGAGCACGGTGCTGGCAGCGCCGGGGTCACGGGTTCGAGTCCCGTCGCCTCCACCAAAATTTAAAAATCCTTTACTTTTAATAAATGTATTAAAAATTCTTTCTGCTTCTTTTCCTATTTTTTGCCTCAACTTCAACTAAAATAAATCCCATAAAAAATACATACTTTCCAAACTTCTAACAAGCATTTCTTTTACTTTTTTTCTTCCTTTTTCCTATGGTGATGGAGGAGAAGTTGAGGATAGGGGGTTTGACAAAAACAACGGGTTGGAGGATAAGGGGAAATAAGATTGGCTTTTTCCAAAAGTTCCAAATCTCCCAAAAGTTGGTCATAAGAGCCATCATACAAAATTTTGTGATTTTCCCCCAAAACTATTACCCTTTTTCCCAGTTGATATCCCATCATTAAATCGTGGGTTGCCACCACTGCCGTAATTTCCAATTGGGTAAAAAAGTGGGTAAACCAGCCGGTAGTTCGGGGATCTAAAGCGGAAGTCGGTTCGTCCAAAAGAAGAAGCGATGGGGAGTAACTTAAAATTGCCCCCAACATAACCCTCTGTTGCTCTCCCCGGCTCAATTCCAAGGGGTTGCGGTTAAAAAGATGGGAGATTTCCAACTCTTTCCCAATTTTTTCTACTCTCTCTTTCCAATCAGGTAACTGAAATTGACGGGGCGAAAAGGCTATTTCATCGTAAACGGTGGGGTTGAAAATCATACTTTCGGGATCTTGAAAAAGTAAACCCACCTCTTTCCGGAGCTCTTTCGAAACCCTTTTCCCTATTTTTTTTCCCCGGAAAAAATATTTTCCCTTTTGAAGGGGGTAAAGCATTCCCAAAACCCGGAGAAGTGTAGATTTTCCACTCCCATTGCTTCCCAATAAAACAATCTTTTCCCCCTCTTCTATTTCCAACTCTATCCCTTCCAGCCCCACCCTACCATCGGAAAATTTGTAATGTCCATTTTGGAGGGAAATAAACTTACTCAATTTCAACCTTTCTGGAGAGTGAAAAAAAGGGAGAAGAAAAAGGAAAACTACAGAATATATTTGGTAGTCTCTTCGCTTTCAATAATCTCCTCAAGTCGCTCTTCCACATATTGGGGGGTAATTTCCACCTTCTGTCCCTTATATTGGTCGGCATCGAAATTTATATCCTCCAACACTTTTTCCACCACCGTATGGAGGCGTCGGGCTCCGATATCTTCTGTCTTTTCATTTGCCACAAAGGCATAATGGGCAATTTTCCGGAGGGCTTCTTCGGTAAATTGGAGGTCAACCCCCTCCACCTCCAAAAGTTTTTGATACTGCTTGATAAGGGAGTGTTTTGGGGTTACCAAAATTTTGTAGAGGGCTTCTTCATCGAGGCTATCCAACTCTACCCGGAGGGGAAAGCGTCCCTGCAATTCCGGAATAAGGTCGTTGGGTTTGGAGATATGGAAAGCCCCCGCAGCGATAAAGAGAATATGGTCGGTTTTTACATACCCATATTTGGTATTGACCGTTGACCCTTCCACAATCGGGAGTAAATCCCGTTGAACCCCCTCTTTACTGGGGTCTTGTCTCTGGTTACCGGTGGTGGCGATTTTATCGATTTCGTCGATAAAAATAATTCCATTTTCCGCCCGTTTCAAAGCCTCTCTTTTTATCTCCTCTTGGTTGAGAACTTTATCGGCGGTTTGCCGTCTTAAAAGCTCTTTGGCTTCGGCAACGGTTACCTCTTTCTTCTCCTTCCGTCCGATAAACATTCCGAAAATTTTGCTCAAATTCTCTTGGGCGTGGTTTAATTCGGGGGGAAGATTGGTCTCTTCCACAACCCCTTTTTCAATTTCGATAGTGATTTTCCTATCGTCCATTTCCCCCTTCCGCACCTTCTCTTTCATTTTTTCGAAACTCTTTTTATACTCCTCCTGTCTCTGGGCGGGGGCAGTTTTGGGAATTGGAGGGATAAGTTTATGGGTTATCTCTTCAATAATCTTTTCCTCTATCTCCTCCCGGGCTTTTTCCTCAAACTCCTGCTTAACCAAATTGATGGAGTTATTGACCAAATCCCGTATCATACTCTCCACATCTCTCCCCACAAATCCAACTTCAGTATATTTACTTGCCTCCACCTTAATAAAGGGGACTTTCAGCATTTTTGCCATTCTCCGGGCAATTTCAGTTTTTCCAACCCCGGTTGGTCCAATCATCATTATATTTTTGGGGAGAATATCCTCTTGCCATTCAGGGGGAAGTTGCATTCTCCGATGCCGATTCCGGAGGGCAATGGCAATAATCTTCTTCGCCTGCTTCTGTCCCACAATATACTCATCTAAATATTTGACTATCTCCCGTGGTGTCATAACTCCCCTATTCCTTTGTTGTCAAAATTTTAATATTGGTATTGGTATAGATGCAAAGCTCTCCAGCAATTTGTAACGACTCTTTTACCAGTTTTTCCGGGGAAATATCGGGGGCAAACCGATCCAACGCCCGGGCAGCGGAGAGGGCAAAATTTCCTCCACTTCCAATTGCGGCAATTTTTTTATCTTCCGGCTCCACCACATCACCATTTCCAGTTAAAATAAAGAGATGGGAGGGGTTTAAAACTATCATCATTGCCTCCAACCGCCGGAGATATCTATCTTTCCGCCACATTTTGGCAAAGTCAATTACAGACTTGACAATATCCCCTTTCCGGCTTTGGAGTTTATCTTCAAACATTTCAAAAAGGATAAAAGCGTCGGCGGTGCTTCCTGCAAACCCTCCCAATACTTTTCCATTGTAGAGGGTGCGTATTTTGGTAGCATTCCCTTTTAAAATTGTATTTCCAAAGGTAACCTGCCCATCTCCTCCAATCACCCCCACCCCGTCCCGGCGGTAAGCCAAAATTGTAGTCGCTTCCAGTTGAATCCCCATTACTCCCCTTCAACTACCAAATGGAGGGTAGCGTGGATTCCGTGTCCCAGTTTTATATCAATTTCATATTCTCCAACACTTTTGATAGTGGGAGAATTGATATCTCTTTTATCAATCTCAATCCCGTGGTTTTTGAGCTCTTGGGCAATTTCTTTATTGGTAATTGCCCCATAAAGTTGTCCATTTGCCCCCAATTTGTGGCGAATTACCAATTTCAAACCTTCGATTTTTTCTTTCAACTCATTAATTTTTTTCAACTCTTCTTGGAGTTTGGCTTCCTCTTCCGCCTTAATTTTTTCCCACTCTTTTATAGCTTGAGGAGTTGCTACTTTAGCCAATTTCCGCGGTATCAAGTAGTTTCTCCCATACCCATCTTTTACTTCTTTAATCTCTCCCCGTTTGCCCAACCCCTTTACATCTTCCAGTAAAATTACTTTCATTGCGGTTATCTCCTTCTTTTTAGCCTTTTAATTTCATTTGCATTTTACTAAAAATTAGCTAAAATTGCAAAGAATCACCGATTGATACTTCGGTAATAAAGGGCAAAATATGAGGAAAATTACTCCCATAGATAAAGAAGTTACTTTTGAGGAATTGGGGTTAGCCCGTCGACCAGTTATCTCCAGAACAGACCTAAAAGGGGTTATAACTTTTGTAAATAAAGCCTTTGAGAAGTTGACCGGCTATAGTCGCGAAGAGCTTATTGGACAACCCCACTCGATTATTAGACACCCGGATATGCCTAAAGCTATCTTTAAGGATTTGTGGAATTCCATAGAAAATAATCACAGATGGAGAGGATTTATAAAAAATTTAAGAAAAGATGGGCGTTATTTTTGGAGTGAAGTTTTTATTGAGTCCGTCTATGATGAAAATGGAATCAAAAGTGGATATGGGGCAGTCTATAAACCTATGTCCCTTGATGACAAACGGAAATATGAGGAAATCTATAGAGAAATGAGGAAAAAGGAAAAAATATGGTAATTTTCCGGAATGGAAGAGTTATCGGCGTGGACAAAGCTTTTTTAAAAAGTTTAAATGAGCGATTGGACACCCTCTCCTATCTTTTGAATTTAATTGAACTCCAAATTGCCTCCCTAAACCAAGACTCGATTGAGTTGAAGGGGGAGAAGTTTTATGTAAAAAAACGGGAAATTTTATCTGTTGAAGAAGATATTGCTATTTTCGAGCTCTTCCCTGTGGAAGTTGGGGGAGAGCGGAGGGATCGGAAAGTAGTCCCTATTATCCGGGGAGAAAAAGTCCCCTTTGCAGTAAAACGGCGGGGAGAAAAAGAGGAACTCTCTACCCCTGAAAAAGTGGAAGTCTCCACTTCCCAAGAGCAAAAAGTTGACTCCCCTTCCATCTCCTCTTTTATTGGAGGAAGTGCTACCGCTACTTTAGGGGAAAAAGTAGCAGAAAATATGGAAAACCTTTTGAGCCACGGAGCGGAAAAACTTTTGGAAAAAGGGGAAGAGGAAAAAATTTCCAAAAAAGAGCCGACCCCTGAAGTTTCCCCCAAAGAAGAGGAATTACTCTCCGGTTTGGAGGATTTGGAGCCTGTAATTTCTCCGGAAAAAGAGAAAGAGGTGGAAATTACCACTGAAGAGGGGAAAGAAAAGATTAAAGGAGCCTCCCAAGAGGCAGAGGTAGATGACCTTTTGGCAAATCTGGATAATTTGGATTTGGAACCTACTCCGGTGGAAGAGCCAACTTCCATTTCCCCAGAAAAATTGGAAAAAGAGGTGGAAGAGGTAAAAGAGGAGTTGGAAGAGTTGGACCTTCCTCCTTTAGATGAAATTGCCCCTGTTTCTACCCCAGAGTCCGGAAAAGAATCAAAAACTCCGGCGGAAGAGAAAGAGGAAGAAAAAATTATCATCGATAATATCGATCAATTGGTAGACAATTTGGGAGTGGAGGGGATAGATTTATTGGAAAAAGGGGCAGAAAAAGCTCAAGAAGTAAAAGAGGAGGAGTTGGTGCCTCCACCAATTCCCGAAGATGCCCATTTGGAAATTCCAGAGCCGGAAGTGGAGTCCCTAAAACCTACCTCCTCTCCATCTGAAACTGAAACCTCCCCAAAAAGTGAAGAGGAGACCCTCGATTTGGACGACCTACTGGGAGATATTGAACCGGAAAAACTTCTGGAAGAAGTGAAAGAGGAGGAGTCTAAAGAAAAGGGAACTAAAGAAGAGGAGATAGATGACCTCTCTTTGGAAGAGCTTCTCCCAACAGAGGAGACAAAAGAGAAAAAAGAAGGGGAGAATCTGGAAGATGACCTCCTCTCCCTCCTTCCAGAGGAAAAAGAGGAAAAAATAGAAGAGGCTCCATTGGGGGACTCTTTGGATACTCTTTTGGAAGAGGAAGAAGAGAAGGAAAAACCTTCCAAAGAGGAGTCTCCCAAAGAGGAGTCCACCCCGGCGGAAGAGAAGAAAGAGGAAGCACCCCAAGGGGAAGAGGGTTTACTGGAGAATTTGGAACTGGTAGAGGAAGAGGAGAAAAAAGAGGAGAAACCGCAGGGACCAATTATTCTCCAGTTTGAAGATGACTTTGAAGAGGTCCGGGAACTACTCCGGGAAGATACCCAACGGGCACGGCAAAAAGTAAAAGAGGAACTCCAAAAAGCCTCTTTGGAATTGGGAATTCCCGAAGATTTGGGAGCAGACCTCTTCAAAGATTTAATCAACCAAATTATGGGAGAGAAAAAATATTTCAAAAAGATTCTCAAAGTGGGTGATTATGAAGAACTCCACAAAACTGCCCACAAATTGAAAGGGGCAGCTCTGAATCTCCGCCTCTCCCAAATTGCGTTGATATTGAAAATGATTGATGAATATTCCAAACGGAGAGAACCGATTGACACTATCGCCAATTTGGTAGATAGTTTCTATCAATTTATGGAGAAGGTAAAAGATGTAGACCAAATTATCGGGAAAGAGGAGACCGGAGGGGGATTTGGGGTATCTTCAACTACCCCAAGTAGCTCCTTCAGCTCACCCAGTGGGGAAGATGGTGGAGAGAGAGAAGCTTCCGTCTCTACTCCCAAACCCAAATTGACCCGGATAATTATCAAAACTATCCGGAAATATTTGGAGAAAGGGGACGAGAAAGCTTTTCAACGGGATAAAAAACATATAGAGAAGTTGCTAAACACAAAACTCAACTCTCTTGACGATTTACGAAAATTTATAGGTGAGTGAAAGGAGACTAAATGAAATTGGGAAGGCTTCTCTCTTTTAGAACCCTAATACGGGTTGCAGTTTATGTCCCCAGTGCTATTTTGGCTCTGGCAAGTGCCTTTTACCTTTTTACCAACTTAAAAGATTATATGCGGACCCAAGAGAATGTTCAATTCTTAAAAGCCGCCCAAGCAATAGATAAACTTATCAACGCTTTAGACCAAGAGCGGAGTGCTACTACCATTTACTTCGTTTCCCGGGGGGCTTACCCCCAATCCCGGGAAGCGGTCTATCAAGCCCGGGTAAAAACGGAGCAAGCAAAAGCCCAATTGGATAAAATCATCAATGAAAATCCAAAAATTCGCGAAATTCTCCAAAAAAACAATATTATCACCCAATTGAAAAACATCAATCAAATCCGAATCAATATAGACCGGTTTACCACCGATTTTAATGACTGGTTCTTTGGCTACTTTACCAACCTTCAAGAGCAACTTACAACCAGTGAAGCTACCCTCCTGAAAAATATTCCCGAATCTTTGAAAAAAGTTTACATTATCCGAATGCAATTCTCCAAAATCCAATCCTTTAGCGGAATTGTAAAAGGAATGGGAGCTTATTATTTGACCGCCGGTCTCCCAATGAGTGAAAACGATTACAAAAAAATCTTTTTCAACTATTACCATAGCGTTAACCTCCTTCCTATTGAAAACTTGCCCGCCGATTTGAGAAAAAAATATGAAAGCGATAACTTTAAAAATTTGGAAAAAACTATCCAAACTCTCCTTTTCCAAATTGAGGAGTCCAATGTAGCCTACTTTCTGGGGGAAGATTTCAGTGGATACCCCATCGACCCCAACGAATATATGAATAAATTTAACCAACGGAGTAGCTACTTTACTGCCACTATTCTAAATCTGGACTCCACTATTACTAAAAAATTGCAAAGTATTATTAGTAAATCCCAATTTAACTTGGCGTTGAGTGTTCTCCTTCAACTTTTGGCAATTGCCCTCTTTATCCTTGGACATTACATCAATAAACAGATGAGTAAACACATTGAAGATTTGGGAGACCTTATTACCGACTTGGGACCAATCCTCGGGGAAAAACAACTGGAATTGGATATCGGGACTGCCGAAGGTATGTCCAAAGCTATGGAAATTGTAAATAACGCCATTACCACCACCCAAGAATCGATTAAACGGGCAGAAGAAGCCTCCAAAGCCAAATCTCTATTTTTGGCAAATATGTCCCACGAAATTAGAACTCCCCTCAACGGAATTTTGGGATTTTTGGAACTCCTCAAAACCACAGACCTCAACGCAGAGCAGATGGAGTATGTAAAAACTATTGGTCAGAGTGCCAAAAGCTTGCTCCAAATTGTTAACAATATCCTCGATGTTTCCAAAATTGAGAGCAACAAAGTTACCCTCGAAATTATCGAATTTAAAGCGATTGAGGAGTTTGAAAACACCCTCGAAATTTTCGCTACTCCCGCTGCCCAGAAAAATATTGAGTATGTAGCAGATATCTCCCCAGATATCCCCACCACTTTGAAAGGTGATGTCCTCAAAATTAAAGAGATTCTCACCAACCTTTTGAGTAACGCCGTCAAATTTACCAACCCCAAAGGAACCGTTAGCGTTACAATCCGATTGATGAATATTGAGGATAATAAAGCCAACCTCTACTTTGAAGTAAAAGATACCGGTATCGGTATGAGCGAAGAGCAGAAAAAGAAAGTTTTTGAAGCCTTTGCCCAAGCCGATGAATCTGTTACCCGGAAATATGGTGGAACCGGTCTGGGACTTACCATTGTCAAAAGTTATGTGGAAATGATGGGTGGGGAAGTGCAAGTTGAGTCCGAAGTTAATAAAGGAACCAAATTCTTCTTCAACTTGCAACTGGAAATTGCCGACCCCGCCCCCAAATATGCCCACGGCAAATTCAAAAGCATTACCCTCGGAAGCCTTTATACACCCAGAGATACCCTCCGGGTCGAATACTCCAACAATTACCTCAACTTCTTTGGGGTCAGTAAACTGGTATTCAAAAATGAAAAAGAGCTCAAAGCCTCCCTCCAAAAAGAGAAACTCAAAGGAATTGTTATCTTCTATGAGGAGAGCGACCCCGATATTGTGGAAAAAGTTTACAACGCCACCGACCTCCCAATTATCTGGATCGCTTCCCTTGCCAAAAAAGAGGAGTTGGATTCTATGGGGGCAAACCTTACCATTTTTGACCCCATTACCCCAACCAAATTCTTCAATACCCTCAATTACCTAAAACATCGGAAACGGCTCCATCAAATTGAACAACAACGGGAGCAACGGAGAGAGCCCAAAAATATTTATCAACTCCGCGCACTTATTGCCGAAGATAACCCAATCAACCAAAGACTCCTCCAAACTACCCTCAAAATGTTGGGAGTTGAAAGCGATGTAGTTCAAAACGGATTGGAAGCATTCAATAAATACTCTATGAACCCAGACCGATACGATGTAATCTTTACCGATATTCAAATGCCGGTTATGGACGGGGTAGAGTTCACCAAAGAGGTTCTGGAGTATGAAAAAGAGGAAGGAATTCCCCATACTCCAATTATTGCAGTAACCGCCAATGTATTGAAAGGGGACCGGGAAAAATTCTTGGGTGCCGGAATGGACGACTACATCTCCAAACCTATCGAAAAAGAACAACTCCTCGATGTTTTGGAAAAAGCTGCCCGCGGTTACTACACCGAATTCCGGAATGCCGGTGCAGTTGATGAAGGTGAAGATGCCGATGATGATGAAATTGTAACCACCTCCCAATCTACTTCTTCCCAATCTTCCCAAATGGAAAACCAATCTACTCTTGCAAGGGAAGAAGAGGGGAAAAAAGAGGAAAAAAACCAAAAAGAGGAGGGAAGTTGTAGTATAATTGTTGCAAGTGATAGCCCATTTATCTCCGCCCTTCTGGAAGAGTTGTTCCCAGATATCAAAACTCCAACTACCAAAGAAGAGCTTTTCAATGTAATAAGAGAATGTAAAGGAAAAGTATATGTCTTGGTAGATGAGGAGTTTGATGGGGTTAAAAATAGCCAACTGGTGGCGGAATTGAAATCTCTGGATCCTGCCATTTATGTAATAGCTTTGAGTGAAGAGCCTATCCAAGGAGCCGATAAGGTTATCGAAGAGGTAGACCCAGATATGTTGGAGAAGATTATTAAAGGAGCCAACTAATGACCGCACTGGTGGTAGATGATGATATGATTAATCGGAAACTCCTCAGTAATATCTTGAGGAAATCGGGAATAAATGTGCTGGAGGCAAGTAATGGTGCCGAAGCAATGAAATATCTTAATAAAGCTGATGTAATATTACTTGATATCATAATGCCCATTATGAATGGGATTGACTTTATAAAAGTAGTGAGGGCAGATGAGGAGTATAAAGATTTACCAATTCTGGTGCTTACTACCGACGACTCCAAAAAAGAGGAGGCTTTAAAGGTGGGGGCAACCGATTTTATTATTAAACCTATCTCCCCCATCTATTTGATGGAAAAAATTAACGAGGTTACCAAGGAAGGGTAAGAGCACCGGAGGAAGGATTATCGATGAAATTTTTAATTGTTGACGATGATGAAGTTACCCGGAAATACTTAAAAAATGTCCTCAAAAGGTTTGGAGGTGAAATTATCGAAGCCTCCAACGGGGCGGAAGCCCTGAAAAAGGTTGATGAGGATGTGGATTTAATTTTACTTGATGTTATTATGCCCATTCTGGACGGGATAACTTTTTTAAAAGTCTTGAAAGTTTTAAACAAAAATCCCCCTCCAGTTATCGTCGTTACCATCGACGACACCCGGAAGGAGGAATTGAAAAAATTGGGGGTTGAAAGCGTCATTATTAAACCGATTTTTATTGAAGATATTATTAAACAAATCGCTCAAGTTATGGAAGAGCGAAGTAACCAAAATATTCAACAACATAATTAGGGGAAATAGGGGGAAAAATACTCTTTTAAAAGGGAAAGGGCGGAAAGGGGTGATTTTTTATACTCTTCTTTTACTCTTTCCACTACTTCCACTCCGAAATTTGCGTCTTTATAAAGATAATATCCCAAAATCTGCAAAAAATTCCGCGGTTTGTTTGTAAATACTCCCCTCTCAAAGTCAATAAATTTTACTTGATCCACAAGAGGATTATAAATTATGTGATAGAATCGCCCCAATTGCTTGTGGAAAACCCCCAACCTATCCAGATGATACCCCGCTTCCAACCCCCGATAAAGTGCCCGATAGTAGAGGGGGGTTCCTATCAACTCCCCCAACGGCTTGCCTTCCACCAACTCCATAATAAAATATCGCCTTCCCCGATAAATAGGCTTTGGTGCCCACCTCCCATTTAAATAGTTCAAAATCTCCCACTCTTTGTCAATATCGTAATTTTTTGCCCATTTTATCACCCCTCTTCCACCCCCTTCCAACTCCACCAAATAAACCTCCCCCCTATTCCCCTCTCCAATTTTTTTTATAACCCTATAATCCATTCCCTCCCTTTTTCCTCTTCTCTTAACTTTCCAAAAGAACAGATGGGACGCACTCTCGGAATTTTAAAAAATATCCTTCACCATTTCCACTTTTCCCCGGGGGGTTTGGGTCAAATATCGGCATTGGGTGCGGGTTAGTTTGGTTTTAAAGTCGACTTTTGGAAAGGGGGCGGAGGGGTTCCGGAGGGCAATGGTGCCCGACC
>PUXY01000075.1 GCA_009659955.1 Campylobacterota bacterium
GGAAGTGGAAAAGAAAAGTGGAAGAGAGTTTAAGAAGAAAAAAAAGAGAAAAAATTTCCGGCAGATGCGGTTGAAAATTTCCTGCCAAAATATATGGAAATAGAGAATTGGTCGGTTTCGATTTTCACCCCTCCCATTGAAAAAAGGTAAAAGAAAAACTTTTTTCTTTCTTTGCCACTTTTTTGGACTTATTTTTGGGCGATTGGAGTAAAAAGGGAGTTTCTCTCTTTTTTCTCCCTTTGGATTAACTCCCCAACTCCAGATTATACCTCCAACTGGCGGGGGCGGAAACGGAGAACAAAAAGAAAATCATTTTTTTCAATTTTTGTCCGGCGGTTGAGGTGGGCGGAGGTGAGTGCCAATTTCATTAAATTGAATTGTGACCTATGGGAGAGTCCAAATTTTTGAACTGCCATTTGGAGGAGGGAGTAGACCTCCGATGTATAGTTAAATTGGTAATTTTCCGGAAGGCGGGCGGTCAATTTTCCTCCGGCAACTTCAAAGGCGGTCAAAACCCGTTCCTGCAACTCCCGACTGGTAACCGGGTAACTATCTTTTCCCGTCGGCTCCGCCTCCTCCACCATTTCCACATAAATTCCAATTCTCTCCAATAGGGGTTGGCTCAATCTCTTTTTATACCGGGCTATTTCGATGGGGGTGCACCGGCACTCTTTAACCGGACTCAACAAATTTCCACAGGGGCAAGGGTTCATCGCCCCGGCAAAGAGAATATCGGTTTTATACTCAATTTTATTATTTACTCGACTAATCAACATTCTCTGCTCTTGGAGAGGGAGGCGGAGATTTTCCAAAACATCTCTTTTAAAGTGGGGGAGTTCGTCAAAAAAGAGAATCCCTTTGTGGGCAAGGGCTATCTCCCCAATTTTTGCCTCCCGACTTCCTCCTCCAAAAATTGCCGACGGAGTGGCGGAGTGGTGGGGGCTCCGGAAAGGGCGAACCGGCTCAAATCGGCTCTTTTGCCCCTCCAACACCCGCATTTTTTCAATTTCCAAAATTTCGTCCAATTTTAAAGGGGGCAGAATGTAGCGTAATCTTTTGATTATCATACTTTTCCCCACCCCCGGCGACCCCTCCAATAAAATATTGTGGAAACCGGTTGCCGATAGAAGTGCCCCATCTTTTCCGTCCCGTTGCCCTTTAACTTCCGAAAAGTCGACGGGAAAATGGTCGGAGTAGTAATATTTCTCCCCTCCAATTTTGATGTAGGGATAGTTGTAGGGGTTCCGTTCCACTTGATGGGGTTTCCACTCCAAAACCTCTTGGATATGTTGGAAGGGGTAAATCTCAATTCCGGGAATTTGAGCAACTTTGGGGGCAGTGGCAAGGGGAATTATTACTTTTTTGGGACGGAGACTCAAAATTATCGGAAAAATTGCCGGTGTATCCTTCAATCGTCCGTCCAAACCCAACTCCCCCAAAATCAGATACTCCTCCAACTCCTCCTCCCGGTCGTGGAAGAGAATCCCCAACGCTATGGGTAAATCGAAATGGCTCCCCTCCTTTGCCACTCCGGCGGGGGAGAGATTGATTGTAATCCGTTGGGGTGGAAGTTGATAACCGACACTATTTAAAACCGCTTTGACCCTCTCCCGGCTCTCTTGAACCGCTTTTCCCCCCAAACCGACGATAATAATCCCCGGGAGCCCGGAGGTTAAAGAGACCTCCACATCAACCGGCACCCCCTCCACCCCCACCAATGCCCCACTGGGAACCCGTTTCATTCTTCTACACCCCGATTAAAAGAGGTGTTGGGAGAGGGTAATTACCCCTTTACCGGTGTAACTGGGAAGATGTCCACTCTCCACCAATGCCAACTCCAAAGAGTTGACAATATAGACCAATCGGTCTGGGGTTACAATCCCCATATTGTTGATTCTAATCAGTCGCCCCTTCAAATGGTCTTGTCCCCCGGCAACCAGAATTTGATATTTCTCTTTTAAAATTTTCCGGACTTTTTCGGCATTTTCCAACTCTATTGCCACCATCGATTTTGCCGGAGCTTTGGGGTAAATTGCCAGTCCCAACTCTTTAACTGCCTCCATTAAAGCCCGGTGGCGATGGGCAGTAAAAGCGTAGTGGTTTTCCAAGCCCATCTTTTCCAATTTTTCCAATACCAGATTAAGGGCAATAATATGGTTGACCGCCGGGGTAAAGGCGGTAGTTCCCTCCTCCTGTTTTTTTAACTCCACCGCCAGATTGAAATAGAAGCCCCGTCCCTTTCCGATTCTCTCCTTTCCAAATTGGGAAACTCCCAACATTGCCAACCCTGCCGGAAGCATAAAGGCTTTTTGACTTCCTCCGATAATAATATCGATATTGGAAGTGTCAATCTTTTCCACCCCCAAAGCGGTAATTCCGTCGGCAACCACCAAAATTTCGGGGTTGACCTCCTTCACCCTCCGGGCAATCTCCTCCACCGGGTGGCGGAGTCCCCCTGCCGATTCACTGATTTGGATAAAAAGAGAATCAAACTTTCCGGTTTTTACTTTCTCCACAACCTCATCGGGATTTGCCGGAGTATCCCACGGATATTTCAACTCTTCAAAGGGAATTCCGTGGGCGGAGCAGATTTTTCCCCACCTCTCTCCAAATTTTCCGGCGTTGATGGTTAAAGCCCCCTTTTTTACCCCATTGATAACCGCACTCTCCATACCTCCAGTTCCACTACTGGCGAGGAAAACCCCATAGGGAAGACCGGTCAACCTTTTCCATCTTTCCAAAGCCCCTTTTAAAATAGCTTTAAATTCGGGAGTTCGATGATGTATAGTCTCCCCCAAAAAACTCTGTTTTACAAAATCTGGAATTTCAACTGGTCCCGGTGTTGCCAAAATCATTGTTTAGACTCCTTTTTCAGTAATTTTGGAAAATACTCTTCCCTTTCCAGAAAAGTTTTTACCATTTTAAAAAATTCCTTTTTCCTTTTCTTTTTTAGCTATTACAACAGGCACACCCCAGTCCATCTAAATCATCATCAAAACTCTCCAACTCTACTCCTCCACCATTTCCAGAAACTATTGACTCTTTATAGGCAATTGTCTCCCCATTGTGGATAATTGTGTAGTAAATTTTTGAAGTAGCCCTCAGGGTGTTAATTGTGGAGCAGTAGGTTTCCAGAGAGCTTAAAACCCACCTTTTGGCTTTAATATCCTCTACCGGGGACTCAAATTTATAAATCAAATGGAAAGAGGTGAAAATCTTTGGAAAAGTATCCCTCCTTTCAAACTCCACTTCCAGAGAAAAATTTCGAATATCAACCCCTTGTTTTTTAGCCAATTCCACCACATCAACCGCCGAGCAACTCCCCATACCAGTTACAAAAAGCTCCACTGGGGAGTAGATTTGGGGGTCAATCTTAATTACACTCCGTCCATTGCTCCCTTGAAAAGTCCCATTTTCCAGATAATCTATTTTTATCATCAAAACTCCTTTATTTAAATTGAAATCAGTTTCCCTTTCGCCCCCCCTTTCAAAAGATATTGTATTCAATTTCCTTTTGTAACAAAATGTTCAAATTTTAAGCATTTTTCCAATAAAAGTCTGCTTAATGTAGCTAAAATTAACTTTAAGTTTATCCTTAAAAGATATTTTTGGAAAAGAATTAATCCATCAACCAGTATGAGGAGAGAAAATGTCAATCGACTATTGGAACCCGGCTTTTACTATTTTACCCCGTTTTCCAGAGCCTTTTCAAGAAAAGAGAAAAAAAACAATTTCCTCCTCTCCTTCCCCCTCCCTTGCTCTCCCCAAAGAAAGGGAAAAACTGCTCCAATTTATAGGAAGAAAAATTGCCCAAATTGCCCCCTATCCAATTGAAAAATTGGTATATGAAGAGATAGATGGGGAGATAAGTATCGGGGTGAAATTTAGGAATTTTCCACCTGTGGAAAATAAAATAGCCTATGGACTCTATTTGATGGGGGCTTTATCTTCCCATTTACCCAAAAATATGGAAGTTTGGGTAATTTAAAAAGGGGAAGAGTTAAAGAAAAAATTGAAAATAAGGAAGGGAGGAGGGAGAATCATTACTCCCAATTCTCTACCACATCTTTGAAAATTTTTCCAATCTTAATTACTTCTTCCCGGGTGGTTCTTTCGTTGATTTTGTGGGCTCTATCATTGATAACCCCAAATTCGGCAACTTCTACTCCATATTGGGCTAAAAAGC
>PUXY01000076.1 GCA_009659955.1 Campylobacterota bacterium
TTGAGAGCCTACGCCCGATGTGAAAATGATAAAAAGATTCTCAAAAAAGAGGTAGATGCTCAAATCGAATATGCTTACGAGCGATTTGCCAAAGACCTTCTCCCGGTGGTAGACTCCCTTGAATTGGCGATTGACCACGCTATGAAAATTGAGAATCGGGAGGAGGCTTTTGAAAAATTGGTGGAAGGGGTGCAATTGACCCTCAAAAAAATGTTAGATGTTTTCAAAAACCACGGAATTGAACCGGTGCATCACGACGAATTTGACCCCCATCTCCATCAAGCGGTTCAACAGGTTGAAAGTGAAGAGCACGGAGAAGGGGAGATTGTAGATATTTATCAAAAAGGTTACACCCTCAAAGGACGGGTAATCAGACCATCTATCGTAACTATCAATAAAAAAAGTAACTAACAAAAAGGAGGCGAAAAATGGGAAGAGTAATCGGTATTGACTTGGGAACTACCAATAGTGCAATGGCTTATTATGATGGAAAAGAGGCAAAAATTATCCCCAACAAAGAGGGGCGGAATACTACCCCTTCAGTTGTAGCTTTCACCGATAAAGGTGAAGTTTTGGTAGGGGAGCCGGCAAAACGGCAAGCTATCACCAACCCCGAAAGAACCATCTACTCTGTAAAAAGAATTATGGGGATGATGTGTAATGAGCCCAAAGCCCAAGAGGCTAAAAAACATGTCCAATATAAAATTGTAGATAGAAATGGGGCGTGTGCCGTTGAAGTTGATGGAAAAGTTTACACCCCCCAAGAAATTTCCGCCAAAATTTTGATGAAATTGAAGAAAGATGCAGAAGAGTTTTTGGGAGAAGAGGTAACTGAAGCGGTAATTACCGTCCCCGCCTACTTCAACGACTCCCAACGGAAGGCAACCCAAGAAGCGGGGAAAATTGCCGGATTGAATGTATTGCGGATTATCAACGAACCTACCGCTGCATCTTTGGCTTACGGATTGGACAAAAAAGGGGAAGAGAAGATTTTGGTTTACGATTTGGGGGGAGGAACCTTCGATGTAACCGTTTTGGAAATTGGAGATGGAACCTTCCAAGTTTTGGCAACCGACGGAAACGCCTTTTTGGGGGGAGATGACTTCGATAACCGGATTATCCAATGGTTGATTGATGAATTTAAAGCAGAAACCGGAATCGACTTGAGCAAAGATAAAATGGCTCTCCAACGGCTCAAAGATGCTGCCGAAACCGCCAAAAAAGAGCTCTCCACCAAAGAGGAGACCGAAATTAACTTGCCATTTATTACCGCCGACGCCACCGGACCTAAACATTTGGTTAAAAAATTGACCCGGGCAAAATTTGAGGCAATGATTGACGACCTTTTGCAAGAAACCCTCCAACATATCGATACCGCTTTGAAAGATGCGGGACTCAAAAAAGAGGATATTGATGAAATTGTAATGGTGGGAGGTTCCACCCGAATTCCAAAAGTTCAACAATTGGTAAGTGAATACTTCAACGGGAAAAAATTGAATAAATCTGTAAACCCCGATGAGGTGGTAGCTTTGGGGGCTGCGATTCAAGCGGGGGTATTGAAAGGTGATGTAAAAGATGTTCTCCTCCTCGATGTAACCCCATTGAGTTTGGGAATTGAAACCCTCGGAGGAGTAATGACCAAAATTATCGAAAAAGGGACTACAATCCCCGTTAAAAAGACCCAAACCTTTACCACTGCAGAGGATAACCAAACTGCCGTTACTATTCACGTCCTCCAAGGTGAGGCGGAATTGGCAAAAGATAACAAATCTTTGGGTATGTTCAACCTTGAAGGAATCCGACCTGCACCCCGGGGAGTGCCCCAAATTGAAGTTACCTTCGATATCGACGCCAACGGGGTGTTGAATGTAAGTGCCAAAGATAAAGATACCGGAAAAGAACAAAAAATTACAATTACTGGAAGCTCTACCTTGAGTGAGGAAGAGATTCAACGGATGATTAAAGAGGCGGAAGAAGCCAATCAACGGGAAAAAGCCCGGATTGAAGCTATCAAAGCCCGGAACGAATTGGACGGACTGGCTTATCAAGCGGAAAAATTTATCAAAGATAACAAAGATAAATTGGGCGATGTTTCCGAACTTGAAAAGAAAATTGAGGAAGCCAAAAAATTGGTTCAAGAGCAATCTGAAGATAAAGCTAAAATTGAGCAGTTGAAAGCGGAGCTCAATGCTGAACTCCAAAAATTGGCTTCCAACCTCAACGCCGGTGCCCAACAAGGTGGAACCACCGGAGGAGCCCAAGGTGGAGCATCTTCCAATCAGAAAAAAGATGACGATGTCATCGACGCCGAGGTAGAGTAATCTACCTCTTTTTTACTTTTTTCTTCCAAAATAATCCATCAATGGAGTTAAAAAGAGAGGAAAAAAAAGAGAAGTTGAAAAAAATTTATTAAAATAGTTCCATAGTTATTTTTTCTTTTTATCCTTTTCTTTTTTATTGTTGGGTTCTTTTTCCTCTTCTTCCAATGCAGTTAAATCTTCCACTTGAGCCATATCTGCCAACATTTTGGAGTATTTTCGGAGAACTTCTTGAAGCTGTTGAAGCTCTTTTCTAAATTTTATTCTCATCTCCTCTTTTTCAAAGGCGTTTTCCAGGGAGAGTTTATGCCATTTGGCTGTAAAAGGGCGGATTTTTTGATTTAAGACTACTACTGCCAACTTGGCAAACTCTTGAGCTTCCCTTCCGTGCCTTTTAAGAACCTCCCGGGTAATAGGAAAGAGTGAATAAACAGATTGGAGAGCAGTTTTTTCATCTCCGTGCTCTTTGGGAAGGGATTGGGTAGTAACTCGGGTCAAAAGCTCCACATACATTTCCCACGCTGCATCCCTATCTGCTTCTTTAGGACTCCATTCCATTGTTAAAAAGGGGGTAGTCAATTTCAGAGAAGTCATTTCCCATTTCTTCAGCCAATCTTTCCATTTCATTTTTTATCTCCTTGAATTTTGTAATATAAATAGAAATAGACATTTAAAAGATAGATGGAAAAAATATATATAGTGTTTAATATAATACTTATTAGTAATAATATGTTCAAAGAAATGGAGCTACTATAATAATAAAGAAAGAAAAAGAGTGATATAAAAGGTAAAGATATTAAAGTAAAAATAGCAAAAAATTTTCTTTTGTCTATAACTACCAGATAAAAATAAATTATAGAGAGTAAAATTAAATTTAAAAAAAAGACTAAAGAAGATATATTACTTAATAGTAGCTCTTCCAAGTTTTTATTCATAAAATATAGAATAAAAAAAATATTGGTGATTATCCATAAATGGAAAAAAATAATTTTCCCACTTTCTCTTCTCCAGAAAAAATTGAGTATTAAGTTCACACTATTTATCCATATAAATAATATTATATAAGGAATAATATATTCTTGGAAATCTGCTTTTGTAAGTTGATATATAATACCGCCTATAATGCATCCCATAAATATAACAATAAAAATACCTTTTATAATTACCATCCCAGTCTTTGCAGTTAATATTTTAAAATCGGTTATGCCGTAAATATTTTGAAAAAACATCGAAAAACGGGGATGAAGAAAATAAAAATAGATAGAAATAGAGACAATTCCAATGTAGGTAACCATTATCCCAAAAAAATCGGTGGTTATCTGTTTATCTCCCAGTATCAATTTGTCAAAAAGATATGGTAGAAAAAAAGAGAGTATTAATCCCCCCACTAATATTGTTACTCCTTTCCACTCCCCGTAAATTGGACATTTACACCAAATCACTTTTCCACCTTTATTTTTTTACTCTCTGGAAATTTGGAGATACATCCAGATAAAATAAGAGATGCAGGTTTATTTTCTAAAGTCTTTTGCCAAAGATTATATACCCTTTTCCTTTCAGAGAGGTCGGCATCTATCTCCCCCAATAGATGATCAATAACTATTAATTTTTTATTTATAAGCAATCCTAAAGCCAAAAGAACGCTTATCTTTTCCAAGGGAGTAATATCATCCCATCTCTTTTTTCCATCTTCCAAAAGTGGCAAAATAATTTGTTCTGCTATAGGAGAAAGATGTGTTTTTATTGTATCAATATATTGTAAATTCCCATAATTACAGGAATAGTATCCAAACATTTCTTTAATAGTCCCCAAAGTAACTTTTTTTTCTAA
>PUXY01000077.1 GCA_009659955.1 Campylobacterota bacterium
ATTGAAAATTTTAGTTTCGGCAATTGATCCCAGTGGGAATGTATATCTCAAAAAAGTGGTTGAAAAGCTCCCCCCTTTTACCAAAATAGAGGGAATTTTTTCTCCGGAAATAGGAATTACCCCCACCTTTTCCAATGCCCAACTCAATGTAATGGGCTTTGTAGATGTGCTTCCCAAACTTTTAACTGCCAGACGGATAATTAAAGAGTTGGCTCAAATGGCGTTGAAAGTGGATAAAGTCCTTTTGATAGACGCCCCCTCTTTCAACCTCCCCCTTGCCAAAGAGATTAAAAAACTCTCCCCTACAACCCCTATCTACTACTATATTCTTCCCAAAGTGTGGGTTTGGAAAAAGGGGCGAATTCCCAAAGTGGAGAAGTATACCGATAAACAAATCTATATCTTCCCCTTTGAAAGGGAGTTTTGGAAAAGGGGAGAGTATTTGGGAAACCCCCTTTTGGACCTTCTCCCACCCCCCAACTCCCTTCCCCGAAATCCCAAAAAGATAGCTTTTCTTCCGGGAAGTCGCCCCGGGGAAATAAAAAATTTGATGCACCCTTTTGCCCAATTGAACCGGAAATTGAAAAGGGACGGATTTGAAGGGGAGATTGTAATTCCACTCCACCTTTTTCCCAAAAAAGAGGAACTTTATGGGGAGTTTTTGAAGGAGTTTAACATCTCCCAAGACCCCTATAAAACCCTGTTGGAGTGTCGATTTGCCTATATTTGCAGTGGAACGGCGACTCTGGAGGCGGTATTATTGGGCACCCCTATGGCTCTCCTCTATTGGGCAAAACCGGTGGACTATCTTTTGGCAAAACTTCTCCTTCCCAATCTCAAATATGTGGGATTGGCAAATATTATTGGGGAAAGGGAGGGGTGGGGAGAAGTGCATAAAGAGTATATTCAAAATTTTCCGTGGGAAGAGTTACTTCAACTCCCCTACACCACCGACCTCCGCCATTTTGAAAAATGGGCTCACAAACTCCGGAACTATTTCCAGCAGGGAAGTAGTAATGGGGTAGCAAAAATGCTACAAACCAAATAGGAAAAGCAAAGGGGGAAGAAAAAAAGGGGAGAAAAAGGCAACTTTTCCCTCTACACAATTTCCACTTCCCCCGAGTGGGTAACTATTACCATATCTTCTATCCGGACTCCAAATTTTCCCGGAAGGTAAATCCCCGGCTCAATGGTAAAAACCATTCCCTCCTCTACCCGATGGGGACTTCTGGGGTTAACTATCGGGAGTTCGTGGATCTCAATTCCTACTCCGTGTCCCAATCCGTGGACAAAGTAATCCCCAAATCCCCCTTGGGAAATGGTCTCCCGGGCAATTTTATCTATCTCCTTCAATGGCACCCCCACTTTTATCCCCTCTATAGCTCTCAATTGGGCTTCCAAAACCAGATTATAAACTTTCTGTTTGAGGGGGTCGGAGAAAGTCTGTTTTTTGGAATCACTCAACCCCCTTTCCCAATTTTCCGGGTCGGTGGAGATAGTTCGAGTCCGGTCGGAGCAGTATCCTGCCACTTTAATTCCGGCGTCCAAAAGGAGAATCTCCCCCGGCTCAAGTCGGCGGGTGGTCAATCGGGCGTGGGGTTTGGCACTATTCTCCTCCACTGCCACAATTGGCTCAAAACTCAACTCCCTCCTCCCCCTGTTGGTTAAAATCTCCTTAAAGCGGTAAGCCAGTTCAAACTCTTCCCAGTGGGGCTCCACTATTTCTAAAAACTTTTTAAAAGCCTCCCTATTCTCCTTTGCCGATTGGCGAATAAATTCCAACTCCTCCGGAGTTTTACAGATTCTCTCCTTTTGGGAATAGTTGGGCACCGGTTGGAGAGTCGTAATCTCCCCCAATTTTCGATATTGAAGAGGGTTCCACCCGGTGGGATCTATGGTCAACTTTTTTACCCTATATTTGAGAAGTAGCTCTCTGGCTTTTTTAATCAGGTCTTTACTTTCCACCACTTCCACCTCTTGGGGAATATTCTCCCGGGCTTCGGTAGTATACCGCCCATCGGTAATTAAAAATTGATGGTCTCCAATGGCAAGGTAAATTCCATTATCACAACTCCAATTGAGTTTGTGGAAAAGTTCACTCTCCCTATTTAAAATTAAAGCACTCCCCATTTTTCTCCTTTCTCCTGTTGAAAGTGGATTTTCTGTGGGAACTCCCAAGCGATTTTTAAAAAATAATTTTATCCCTTTCCAATGGAAGAGGAAAAGAGAAGGGGATAGAAATGGCAAATATTCAATTTTTCAAAAGAAATTGGAAAAAAGAGGAAGAAAAAAGGAGGTTTTGGGGAAGATGGAAAAGAAAGTTCAGTAAAATAGTAGGGGGAAGTGGTAAAATGGCACTCCCTATAAGAAGGGGGGAATTCTGGAAAAAGAAGGTTGGAAAAATGGAAATGAAACCTTTAAAAATTGGGAAATGGAAAATTAAATATCCCATTATTCAAGGGGGAATGGGGTTGGGAATCAGTTGGGACCGGTTGGCAGGGAGTGTAAGTAAAGAGGGGGGATTGGGGGTTATAAGCTCTGTGGGAACCGGGTATTATGAAAAAGGAAAGTATGTCCGGAGAATGGTGGAGGGGCGTCCCCTTTTGGAAAAGGAGTTTTACAATCGGGAAGCTCTTTTTAAAATTTTTGAAAATGCTCGGAAAATTTGCGGAGATGCCCCATTGGGGTGTAATATTTTATATGCCATCAATGATTATGGTAGAGTAGTAAGGGACGCCTGTGAAGCCGGTGCCAATATTATTATTACCGGAGCGGGACTTCCCACCGATATGCCCCAGTTTACCAAAGATTTTCCAGATGTGGCTCTGGTGCCGATTGTCTCCACTGCCCGGGCTTTCCGGGTAATAGCCCGGCGATGGGAAAAGCGGTATAAACGCCTTCCAGATGCGGTAATAGTGGAAGGTCCTTTGAGTGGAGGACATCAAGGTTTTAAATATGAAGAGTGTTTTAAGGAAGAGAATCAACTGGAGAATTTAATTCCCTCAATCCGGGAAGAGGTAGACCGGTGGGACCCTTCAATTCCGGTGATAGGAGCCGGGGGAGTCTGGAGTAGAGAAGATATTCTCCGATTGATGGAGTTGGGGGCAGATGGGGTTCAAATGGGAACCCGGTTTGCTTTAACCTATGAGTGTGATGCCAGTGACCATTTCAAACAAGTTTTACTCAATGCCAAAAAAGAAGATATAGTCTTGATAAAATCCCCAGTTGGATATCCTGCCCGGGGAATAAAAACCGACCTTCTCAAAAGAATAGAAGAGGGAAAAAAAGATATTATAAAATGCATCTCCAATTGTGTTCAACCCTGCAACCGGGGGGAAGAAGCCCGGAAAGTGGGATATTGCATTGCCGATAGATTGGCAGATGCCTATTACGGCAAACTGGATACTGGACTCTTTTTTGGAGGAGCCTATACCTATCGGGCGGATAGATTATTATCAGTAAAAGAGTTAATGGAGGAGTTGGTGAAATGATGAGTTCCAAGGGAAAAATGGGAAAATTGAAGTTTTTACTCCTTTCCCTCTCCCTTTTCCAGTTGGGATGGGGGTGCGATGTAACCAATCGGGATAGTGCCTATCGGAGTTTAATCCAAGACCAAAAGATGTTGATGGAGTATCGGGAGAAGGGGGATATTAGAAGACAAATAGGCATTCTGAAGGATATACTTATTTGCGGAGATTTCCTCAAAATCGATGTTTCCTACTATCGAAAAGAGTTAGCCCGTCTCCAGAAACAGATGGAAGAAGGGAAGGGAAAAAGCAGGGGAAAGGCTCCAATTGTGAAAGGGGAGGAAAAACTGCACTCTTCCCCGGTAAATCCCCAAGTTATTACAGAAACCAGATACCCGATAGATAAGGTGGTAAAGTTTAAAAATGGGAAAAAGATTGTAATTCCCGGAATGTTGGGGGGAGAAGTGGTAGCTACCCCCCCCAAAATCCAAGAGGCACCTTCTCCCCAATCTGGGAAGGTAACCTCTTCTTCTCCCAAAGGGAGTCTATCTCAAAGGGGCTCCCAAAAAAGGGTCTCCCCCCAACCCCCAAAAGTGGTAAAGTCCAAACAAATAACTTCTCCTTTACCGGCACAAAACTGGAAAAAAGCCCCTTCTACAAAGGTCTCTCCCATCAAATCCTATGGGGGGAATGGAAAGTTTGCCGGAGTCTATATTTCCCAAAAGGGGGTTGAATTAACTTTTCCCCGCCCGGTTAAAGTGAATCACTTTACTATTAAGGGGCAAAAATATAAAGAGGTCTTTGATGTTAAAGGGGGAATAATAGCAAGACCCCATTTTAAAACCCTCTCCAATGGGAAAAGGGTCAAAATAGCCCAATTCCAAAAAAATACTCTCCGACTGGTAATTGAAGGAAAATCCCCTTTTCAACTCACCTACTCTTTGATAAATGGGGGAAAGAAATTGATAATTAAATTCTCTTCTCCTCCCCATCAAAAAAAAAACTCTGGGAGTAACGCCTCCCCTACCCCAAAAATAGGTGCCAGTCTTCCCCCTATTTCCCATTTTTTGGGTAAAAAAAAACCGACTGGGGGTAATTCCCAGTTAAAAACCGTTTCCCTTTCCAAGGGCAAAAAAAAATTGTTTTCTCCCCAAATCAAAAATCTCTCTTCAACCCCATCTTCTCAAAAAGTGGTAAAAAAAGTCCAAAAAGGGGAAAAGTCTAAAATTGCCCACCTCACCAAAGGTAGTAAAAGAGACTCCTCCCCTCCAAAAAACATTTCCAAAAAGAAAACAAAGGTAAAAGAGACCAGAAAAATTGTAAAAAAATTGAATAAAAAAGGGAACAAAGGGAAAAAAGTAGCTTCTTCCCATCGGAAAAATGGGGTGGGAATAGGAAAAAAAGGGGTAGATCCCTTTGCATTTACCTCAAAAAGAGGAAGCCTTTCCCAAAAAAACTCCAAAGGGAAAATTATAAAAGGGAATATCTCCCCTTCAGAAGCTGCCTTTCTGGGGGCTCTTCCCAAATCAGACTGGATAGGTGGACCTCCAAAAATCTATCAGAAGGTGATAGTAATTGACCCGGGACACGGAGGGAGAGACCCGGGAGGAATAGGGTATCGCCATCTCAAAGAGAAAAGAGTGGTATTGGGAATTGCCCGGAAATTGGCTCACATTCTCCGGAAAAGGGGATATAGGGTCTATTTGACCCGGAGTAGAGATAAATTTGTCCCATTGAAAGAGCGAACCCGCTTTGCCAATGATAAACACGCAAATCTTTTTGTTTCTATCCACGGCAATATTGCCTATCATCACGATAAACGACTCCGGGGGATAGAGATTTACTATCTCTCCAAAGCCCAAAATAAGAGGGCGTTAGATGTGGCAATGGAAGAGAATAAAGGGGTGCAAGGACTCAATTTGGCGGAGCAGAAAGTTATCCTCAACTTTCTCAATAAAGAAAGAATGGTCGAATCCCACAAATTGGGAATAGATGTCCGACGGAACCTCTCTGCCCGATTGAAAAAGAGATATCCTATCGGAAGGATCCGGGTGCGGGGAGGTCCATTTTGGGTATTGGTTGGCACCCAGATGCCCTCCATTTTAATAGAGACAGGTTATCTTACCAACCCTACCGACGCCAGATTATTAAAAGATAGTAAATTCCAGTGGAATTTTGCTACCGGAATAGCCAACGGAATAGATGCTTATTTCCGGAAAAATAGATAAAATTAGCCCAAACTTACCTTGAAAAATGAAAGGAGTGGAGATTGAAGAGGAGAATATTAGCACTGGGAGTAGCTTTCTCCCTTGTCAGTGGAGCGTATGGAGAAAATAAACAGGAACAATTACAGGCATTGGAAAAATTTGTCCGCGTTTCCAAAATTATTCAAAACTTCTATATCAAAGAAGTTAATATGAGCACCATTGTAAATAAAGCCCTCAAAGGATTATTGCCCAATTTGGATCCCCACTCGGCTTTTTTGGATAAAAAAGCTTTTAAAGAGTTGGAAATTGGAACCAATGGAGAATTTGGAGGATTGGGGATAGTTGTTGGAATGAAAAATGGAGTATTGACCATCATCTCCCCAATTGATGATACCCCCGCCTACAAAGCCGGTTTGAAAGCTGGGGATATTATCTTGAAAATCAATGATAAAGCTACCCTCGATATGTCATTGGAGGAAGCAGTTACTTTGATGAGGGGAAAACCGGGAACCAAAATCACTTTAACAATAGTTAGAAAGGGACAGAAACCCTTTACCGTTACAATAACCCGGGGACTGATAAAAATCAAATCGGTAAAAACCAAAATTGTAAAAGGATACCCTGAAATTGGATATATCCGAATTGCCAGTTTCGATAAAAATGTGGTTAAACAACTGGGAAAAGTGTTGGCACAATACAAAAAAGAGGGGAAAAAGGGGATAGTTATCGACTTGAGAAATAACCCCGGAGGATTACTCCGGCAAGCAGTTGGCACCCTCGACTACTTTATCTCCAAAGGGGTATTGGTAAGTCAACGGGGAAGAATTCCCCAAGAAAATACCAGTTATTATGCCCACTCTCAAGGAACCTATAAAAATATTCCGTTGGTGGTTTTAATCAATGGTGGGACTGCCAGTGCATCTGAAATTGTAAGTGGGGGGCTCCAAGACTACCATCGGGCAGTAATTGTTGGGGAGAAAAGTTTTGGGAAAGGGAGTGTGCAAATGGTTTTCCGCCTTCCCAATGGGGAAGAAGCGGTTAAATTGACCGTTGCCCAATATTATCTCCCCAGTGGAAGAAGTATCCAAGCCAAAGGAATTACCCCCGATATAGTAGTTCATCCGGGAGTAATTAAAGAGAGCAATGAAACTGAGGAAGTGATCCGGGAAGCCGATTTGAAAGCCCATCTCCGGGCAACTTTGAAAGAGCTCAATAATGAAAACAAATACAAAAAAATCGATAAAAAGAAAATTATCGATCCCAGTAAAGACCTTCAACTTATGACCGGAGTCAATATTTTGAAAGGACTCATTATCTATGAAAAAAAAGGTCTCCCTACTCCTCCAGTAAAAGCAAAAAAAGAAAAGTAAAATAGAGCTCTCTTCTTTTCCCTTTTCCCCTTTGACTTTTTCCTTCTTCCAAATTATCTACCAAAAGACAACTTTCCTTCCCCAAAAAACTAAAAAAATCTATTTTTTCTCCCAAAAAAAGGAGACCCAATGGGGTGTGGTGTGGAGATAAAAATCGGGCAGAAAAGAGGTGGTGGGTTTTACAAAGAGGGTAAAGGTGAAAAATTTTCGGGTGGGATAGAGATTTTTTAAATGATTCAAAAGGGTGGATAGGGTTTCGCCGGTATCTGAAATATCATCTACAATCAATATTTTCTCTTTTCCGGAAGGGAGAATAAGAGGAGTAGAAAAGGAGGGGGAAGAAATTTTCCGGCGGTTTTCATAGGAGGAAACCCCTATACACCCCACTTCTCTAATTTCCAATTTTTCCGCCAGATGGTGTGCAAAAGTTAAACCTCCCCGGGCTATAGCCAAAATTGCATCGATGGAAGGGAGGGGGGGTAGATTTTCCAAATCTTTTCGAAATTGGGAGTAAGTATACTCCACTATCTCCACCCTTTACTCCTCCTCCAAAATTGGAGAGACTCCTCCATACCCACTACCCAACCTTGCCAAAGGTTGAAACTCCTTTCCTGTTGTATAAAAATGGTCTATTTTCAAGAAAAAAGGGATAGTAGCCAACTCTTCCCTATCGAAGGTGCCATAGAGAGAAACCAGAAAAGCCCGGTGAACCCCCTTGACTATGGGGGGATAGTCGGGGTGAAGGCGAATCATCTCTATCCCAAACTTTTCCGGCTCCCCCTCTGAAGAAGGGAGGACTGCCCCCGTTTTATCTACTTCTCTCCATTGGGAGAGGGTAGGAATGGAAATTGCCCCTTTTCCGGTTTCCAATAGGTTCCGATAGGTATCTTTGGGCTCATCTACTCCCTTTTTCCGTCTTCCAATGGAGACCATTACCAAAGGAGGACGGCTTCCAACTCCCGAAAAATAACTGAAAGGTGCCAGATTTATTACCCCTTCTGGAGAGAGAGTAGAAATCCAACCGATAGGACGGGGCACAATACTCTCCACCATTGCCCGATATCTTTCAGAGGGTGAAAGGGAGTCAAACTGGATCAATTCTCCTTCCAATTGCTCTATTTTAGCCATTCTCCATTCCTTTGGCTTTGAAGTAATAAATTTATACCCAATTAATTAAAAAGAAAAAGGGAAATTTTCCCGGGTGGGAAAATATATTGAAGAAATTAATGGTGATGGTGGTGGTGATGATGCTCTCCATCACAACTGCAGTTATCACAATTGCAATGGTGTCCTCCTCCAACCTGCCCAGATTTAATTTCGTCGAGGGTCGCATCTCTTTCGGAAACAAGTTTTACATTGAAAGTTAAATCCTCTCCCGCCAACGGGTGATTGTAGTCGATAGTAACACTTTTATCATCAAAATCTTTAACAGTTACCATTACCACCTGCCCATCGGGGGATTGTCCATAAAGGGTCATTCCCTTTTGAAGGTCGATATTGGCAAACTGCTCCCGGGGAAGGGTTTCTACCAATTGGGGATTATACTCCCCATACGCCTCTTTTGCCGGCACTTCAACAACCTTCTCCTCCCCAACCTTCATCTCTTTAATCGCCTTTTCCAATCCGGGGATTATCTGTCCTTGGTCGCTTACAAACTCCAAAGGAGCTTGCCCCACATTGGAGTCTACAATCTCCCCCTTGCTATTTTTTACGGTATACTCTATTCCGTAAACCTTTGCCATTAGTTATCCTTTTTTAAATAAAATTAAGCGATTATACCTCACTCAACTTAAAACCCCAAATAGAAAAAAGAATTTTATTTATGTTTTGCAATAAATCGGACACGGAGGGAGAAATCTTTGGTGAAAATCAGTTGTTTCAATTTGTGGATAAGCTCCTTCTGAACAGCGGGGGGAAGGTTTCCCCGAACCACAGAGACATAGAGGCGTCCACTCCGATAAGTTACATCAAGAATAATATATTGGTTGGGGAGGGTGTAAACCTCTTCCCACACTCTCCGCATTTTATCGTAAATTTCATTTGCCTCTTTGGAGGTTAAAGTGGAGCCACTATTGGGTTGAGGTTGATAGGAGGGAACTTTTAAAGCGTTAAAACTTTTTTGGAGCTCTTTTCTAATTTGAGCCAGTTTATTATTTCCTTTAAATCGACTCTTTTCCAATTGGGCTTTCTGTCTAACTTTGGTGGTAGGAATTTTGTAGTTTACCCCTTTGAAAATATCGCTAAAATCCAGTTTTTCCCCCCCTTTGGTGGTGGCGGTTTTGGTGCCTTTTTTACCTTTGGGGGGAGTCTTTTTGGGTTTAGGGGTGGATTTGGGTTTAGGTTGTTGAATCAACTTCTTTTTTCCGGGATTATTTACCAAAGCCGTTTTTTTCTCTTTGGAGACTATTACCGCCCTAACTACAATAACTCTCGGTTTAGGTTTGGGTTTGAGGAAAAAGAGGTAAATTCCAAAAAGGAGGGCACTATAGAGGAGGGCAGAAATAATAAGAGCCAAAAGAAAGTAAAAAAAGCGGAAACCGGTTACCATCATTGGGTAAGCAGTCCTATCTGTCTAAATCCCACTTTTACGATAGCAGCGTAAACTTTCATAAAAGTTTGATATTTGATATGTTTATCGGCGGCAATATAGACCAGAGCATTTTTATTCCAGTTTCCATACTTGAGGTTAAATTCCTCCTCAAAATTCCGAAGGTCAAACTCCTCTTTATTGACGAACACTTTTCCGTTTTTGGTAATTACTACATCTATTTCCGCTTTTTTGGTGGCAGCGGTGGTTCTACTCCCTTGGGGGAGGTCTACCGTCTTCTCTTGGTAAACGGTGAGGGTAACAGAAACCATCAAAATCGCCAATAAAACCAACATAATATCCACAAAGGGGGTAATATTCAGTTCCGGTTTTTTCATTTGAGATAAGCGTCTTTCTCCAGATGGAGGATAGCCAATAAATCCTCCACTTTTTTATCCAAAATTTGATGGAAAGAGTAGGCGGGAACTGCTACCAAAATCCCAACCGCAGTGGCTACCAAAGCGTCGGCTATCGCCGGTGCAACATACTGGAGTGTGGCTGCCCCCTTCAAATTGGCAAAGGCGGTTAAAATTCCCACAACGGTTCCAAAAAGTCCGATAAATGGAGCGGTGGACGCGACAATACTCAAAAAGGTAAGTCCAGTGCTTGCCTCCCGTTTTGCCTCCTCAATACACCCGTCAAAAAGGAGGTGTGAATGGTCATCTTTCCCTTTGATTCTGGCGGAGCATTCCACCAAAAAACTCCGGTCGGAAGGTTCACCGCGGACTACAAAAAACTCCAACGCTTTGGTCTCATCTTTAATCCACCCGTTGAGAACAAAAAAGCGGTAGAAAAAGATTAAAAAGACCATAAAAAGATAAAACCCCAACCAGCCAATTACTATAAGACTGATTGGGTTGTTTACAAATTTAGAGAGATCGGACAGCATTTTCGATTCTTGCCTCTACCGCCGCCACCAAAGTTGCGGAGTCTGCGGCTTCTTTAATAAGTTTTTTTGCCTTTTCAATGGCTTCTTTTATCTCCCCTTCACTCTCTCCAGTTACAGGGACTGCCCCATCTACCAATACATCTGCTTTTTCCGGAGAAACCTCCACATATCCCCAATTGATGGCAATTACTTCCTTTTCCCCATCTTCCTTTTCAATCTCTACCACCCCCGGTTTTAAGGTGGTAACGAGGGGGGCGTGCCCCTCTAAAATTCCAAACTCCCCCTCACTTCCGGGGAAGGTTGCCGATTTAATTTTTCCCTTAAAAATCCGCCCCAATGGGGTTACAATATCCAGTTCCATTTACCACCTTTCACAATTCCGCTTATTTACCGCTTTTCATTCTTTCCGCTTTTTCCAAAGCTTCCTCAATATCTCCTACCATATAGAAAGCATTTTCCGGAATATGGTCATATTTCCCTTCCAAAATTCCTTTAAAGCCTTCAATGGTTTTATTGAGCTCAACATATCGTCCGTCGGCACCGGTGAACACTTTTGCAACAAAGAATGGTTGGGAGAGGAATTTTTCAATTTTCCGTGCCCGTTCGACGATAAGTTTATCCTCTTCGCTCAATTCGTCCATACCGAGAATTGCAATTATATCTTGCAAATCTTTATATTTTTGGAGCACCTCTTGGACTCCCCGGGCAACTTTATAGTGCTCTTCCCCTACAATTTGGGGATCCAGAATCCGACTGGTGGAGTCCAATGGGTCTACCGCAGGGTAAATCCCTTTTTCGGCAATTTTCCGGTTCAAAACGGTGGTGGCGTCCAAATGGGCAAATACACTTGCCGGAGCCGGGTCGGTCAAGTCATCGGCAGGCACATACACCGCTTGAATAGAGGTGATAGACCCTTTTTTGGTAGAGGTAATCCGCTCTTGGAGTCGCCCCATTTCGGTAGCCAAAGTAGGTTGATAACCCACTGCGGAGGGAATCCGTCCCAAGAGAGCAGACATTTCCGCACCCGCTTGGGCAAACCGGAAAATATTGTCGATAAACATCAATACATCTCTCCCTTCCACATCGCGGAAATATTCCGCCATTGTAAGTCCGGTCATTGCAACCCGGTTCCGACATCCGGGAGGTTCATTCATCTGTCCGTAACAGAGGGCAACTTTATCCAAAACTCCGCTCTCTTTCATTTCGTGGTAGAGGTCATTTCCTTCCCGGGTCCGCTCTCCAACACCGGCAAATACTGAGTAACCGCTATGTTTGTAGGCAACATTGTGGATAAGCTCCATAATAATAACGGTTTTCCCAACTCCGGCACCCCCAAAGAGACCGGTTTTTCCCCCTTTCATATAGGGGCAGAGGAGGTCAACTACCTTAATTCCGGTTTCAAAAATTTCCATTTTGGTGGATTGCTCTTCAAAAGGTGGAGGGTCCCGATGGATAGACCATCTCTCTACCTCTGGGGGAATAGGCTCTCCCTCATCAATTACATCTCCGGTAACATTGAAAATCCGTCCCAGAACTGCTTCCCCTACGGGAACTTTAATTGGTCCACCGGTGTAGACCGCTTTGGTTCCCCGGGTGAGTCCGTCGGTCAAGTCCATCGCAATAGTTCGGACAATGTTGTCTCCAATTTGGGCGGCTACTTCCAAAACAACCTTCCGCTTTTTCCCTTCCGTTTCAAACTCTACATAGAGGGCGTCATTAATTTGGGGAAGTTGATCCCCTTCAAATTCCACATCTACCACCGGTCCCAAAACCTGAATTACTTTACCTTCCATATTTTCTACTCCTTTTATTATTGCTTTTTCATCGCCTCAATGGCAGTTACAATTTCAATCAATTCGCGGGTAACGGCTTCTTGCCGGGCTTTGTTAAACTGGAGGGTCAATTGTCGCACCATCTCTTGGGCGTTGTTGGTGGCTGCCTCCATCGCCTGCATTCGGGCGGAGTGCTCCGCTGCCAAACTATCCAAAAGGGCGTAATAGAGGGAGTATTCAATATATTTTTTTACTAAACTTTCCAAAATAGTGGAATAATCGTCATCGGGTTCCACTTCCACAAATGTATTCTCCTCCGGTTTATCTACCGGAATTGGAATAAGGTCAATAACTTTAACCTCTTGGGTCAATTTGTTTACATACCCGTTGTAAACGATTATGATATTGTCAATTTTCTCCTCTACAAAATCTTGATAACTCTCCTCTATTACCTCCGCCGATTTTTCATAATCGGGAATAGCGGAGAGTCCCTCAATCTTTTGCTCCATTTCAATACCTGCAAACTTGAAATACTCAATCGCTTTTTTCCCGATAACCTTCAATCGGACTTGAACTTGCCGATTTTTGAACTCTTCCAAAAGTTCCTTACTCTTTTTAATGGTTTGGATATTGAACCCTCCACAGAGCCCTTTATCGGCGGTAATTACAATCAAATCCACCACTTTGGGGTTATCAATTACTGAAAATGCCCGGATATTGATATTCTCCTTTACCATTGCCAATTTGGCGGAAATATCTTTCATTACTTCATCAATTTTCCGGGCATAAACCCGGGACATAATCAAAGCCTCCTCCGCCCGTTTCAATTTGGCGGTGGAGACCAGTTTCATTGCCCGGGTAGTCTTTTGGGTATTTTTTACACTGGCAATCTTCTGTTTTAGCTCTTTCAAAGTTGCCATCTATTATCCTTCAAACTGGAGCTTAAACTCTTCCAAAGCTTTCTTCAGAAGGTTTTCGGTCTCTTCGTCCAGTTTCTTTTTAGTCCGGATATTTTCGAAAATTTGAGGATATTTAGTTTCGATAAATGGATAAAGCTCCTCTTCAAATTTCCGGACACTCTTAACTGGAATATCGTCCAAATATCCCCGGGTTCCGGCGTAAATAATTACTACTTGTTTCTCAATTGGGAGAGGTTGGTGGGCAGGTTGTTTCAAAATTTCCACCAATCTTTGACCCCGCTCCAACTGCTTTCGACTGGCTTCGTCCAAATCGGAAGCAAATTGGGCAAAGGCTTCCAACTCCCGATATTGGGCAAGTTCAAGCCGGAGTTTTCCGGCAACCTGTTTGGTTGCTTTAATTTGGGCAGCTCCCCCAACCCGGGATACAGAGAGACCTACATTAATTGCCGGTCTAATCCCTTTATTGAAAAGGTTGGTTTCCAAGAAAATCTGTCCGTCGGTAATGGAGATAACATTGGTGGGAATGTAAGCGGCAACATCTCCCCCTTTGGTTTCGATAATTGGAAGGGCGGTCAAACTTCCGGCTCCCAATTTGTCATTCAATTTTGCTGCCCGCTCCAGTAATCGGGAGTGGAGATAGAATACATCTCCGGGGTATGCTTCCCGTCCGGGAGGTCGGCGGAGGAGCAAAGACATCTCCCGATAAGCGTCGGCGTGTTTGGAGAGGTCATCGTATACAATCAGAGCGTGGCGACCGGTATC
Organism: Campylobacterota bacterium; assembly: GCA_009659955.1. Lineage (GTDB taxonomy): Bacteria > Campylobacterota > Campylobacteria > Campylobacterales > Nautiliaceae > PUXY01. Next base: position 13,975 of record PUXY01000077.1, read on the forward strand.
TCTAAAATACTCTCCCATAGTTACCCCGGCATAGGGTGCCAAAAATTTCAATGCTGCCGGTTCAGAGGCTCCCGCATTTACCACAATGGTGTAATCCATCGCCCCTTTCTCTTCCAAAATCCGCACAACATTGGCAACGGTAGATTGTTTTTGTCCAACTGCCACATAAATACAGATAACATCTTCATTTTTTTGGTTGAGAATGGTATCGATAGCAATGGTAGTTTTTCCAGTTTGCCGGTCTCCAATAATCAACTCCCGTTGACCCCGTCCAATTGGCACCAGTGCGTCAATCGCTTTAATCCCGGTTTGGAGGGGTTCGTGGACAGACTTCCGTGCCATAATTCCGGGAGCTTTCTCCTCCACATATCGATACTCTTTAATATCTTCGATTGGTCCTTTTCCATCGATTGGCTCCCCAAGGGCGTTTACAACCCGTCCAATCAACCCTTCTCCAACTGGAACGGAAATCAATTTCCCCAACCGCTTGACGGAGCTTCCTTCGGTAATATCAGTCCCTTTTCCAAGGACAACCACCCCGACGCTATCGGTCTCCAAGTTGAACACCAGACCCTTCTCTCCGGTTTCAAACTCTACCATCTCCCCCGCCATTACATTGGTAAGCCCATAAACTTTGGCAATTCCATCGGCGGAGTAGATAACTTTTCCAACTTCCTCCACATCTGCTTTTAATTGGAACTCTTTTACCCGTTCCTTGATAATTGCAGTAATCTCCTGAACCATTTTACTCCTTTATTCCTTTTAAATTGCTTTTAAGATGGATTGGATCAAGTCCTCTTTGAGCCGGTCTTCAATTAGAGCCACCTCAACATTGAGGACATCGATAAAGAGTTTAATTCCTCCGACCGGTTTTTGCCGGAGTTTCAATTTGATATTGGCATTGAACCGTTTCCCCAACTCCTTTTCCAGAAGTTGAATACCAGTTTCACTGATATACGCTTCCACCACCCCTTCATAGGTGTTGGTAGCTTCCGAAACCAATTTATTGAAAGCTTTGTAAATAGGTTTTAGAAGGTCTACCCGTTTATTGATAATCAAAATTTTAACAAAATTGAGGAACTTTTCATTATTGAGCCCGGTCAATTTTGCTATATACTGGCTCTTCTCCTCCACACTCAAATCGGGGGATTTGAGAACCAGTAACAATTCCGGTTGTCGGGCTACTTCCGCCAATCCCCGGAGAGCTTGTCTCACCTCTTCCCATTGGGAAGGCTCCAGAGATTGGAAAAGGGCTTTGGCGTATTTGTCGGCTATCATAGGTTCCCTTTTAGAATAAGTTTGAGAGCTTCACTATCTTTAAGATGGACTTGACTCAACAATTTCCGGAGATAACTCTCTACTACCTCCCGTTTTGCCCGGTTCAATTCTACAATCCGGTTATCTTCAAAACTCTTTTCCATTGCCAAAACTTCCGCCCGGGCTTGTTCCAAAATCTGGTTTTGGATCAGTTCCCGCTCCTTTTTGGCGGTTTCCACAATCTCTTGAGCTTTCCGTTTGGCAATTGCCAACTCCTCCTCCAGTTCCTCTTTTTGCTCCTTACTCCGTCGGAGTTTTTCTTCAATTTCTTGGAAATTTTTTTCAATGGAGTTTGCCCGATTTTCGAAAAACTCCTTTACCCTATCCTTTAAAAGATAGTAGAGAATTGCAACAAAAATTAAAAAGTTGATAGTCCGGGGAAGAAAATCGGTGCCCATATCGCCCCCTTCGGAAGCGAAAGCCACCCCAATTAGCCCCGCTAAAAATAGAATCTTTTTCCCCATTACGCCACTCCTTTGAATTTGGTTTCCAAAAGGGCTTTCAATTGGGGCTCCTCTTTTTGGAGAGCTTCCATCAACTCCCTTTTCTCCTGCTCAATCTCCCGTTGGAGTTGAGCTTTAGCCTTTTCCAACTCCTCCATTTTTTCCATTTTCATCACTTCCGCCTGTTTCACCGCTTCCAGTCGAGCCTCCTCCCGAATCCGGTTGGCATCAACCCGTGCCCGATGGAGAATCTCCTCAATCTCCTTTTGGAGTTTCTCCACCTCTTCGCTATTCCCTTCAATCTGGTTGAGGGATTGCTTCAGTTTGGCGTCCCGCTCCTCCATAAATTTGACCAGTGGTTGGAATAGCCATTTATTGAGGAGAACCAATGTGATTAAAAAAATACCCGCCTCAAAGAGCATTAAGCCCACATTTATGTCCAACATCGGGACTCCTTTTTGCCAAAATTTTACCATAAAGGGGTGGTATCGGAAGGTTTCCTCTCTATTATTACATTCAATTGGAGGAAAGGTGGGAAAAAAAGAGGCAACCTTTTCTATCCTCCTCCCACAAAATGGAGAGCTTCCACCCTATCCCCCGGTTGAAGAGTGTAATTTTTCCACATCTCTTTTTTTACAATTTCCATATTTACTGCCACCGCCATTGTCTTCTCCTCAATTTTCAACTCCCGGAGAAGTTGGGCAAGGGTAGTTCCCTCTTTTACCTTTCTTTTATGTCCGTTGATGGTAATTTCCACCATATTATCCACCTTTTTTCCAAAATTATAACTTTTTTCTCCCCTTTCCCTCTCCTTCCACACTTCAGAAAAAGGGTTTTTACCCCTATTACCCACTTCGAAAAGTGGAAACTTTACCTATTTAATTATCTTAACTGCACCCCCAGAAATCGTCCCTTTTTTATATTTCTCCTCTTTTTACAACTTTTCCCACTCTCCAAAGGGGAGGAGGGCGGTGAGAGTGATGGTTACTTTTTCGGTTGGAGAGGGGGTAAACTCCAATCGAACCCCCACAATCTCCACCCCTTTTTTCCGGGCAAGGGTTAAAGTTTGATAAAGTTCCGGGTCGCGACTCCGGTAGATGCCAAATTGGGCACAAGGTTGAAAGAGGAGGAAAAGGAGGGTGCCCCGGTCTCCCCTCTCCACCGCCCGGGTCAACTCCCGGATATGGCGACTCCCACGACTGGTGGGGGCATCGGGAAAGAGGCACCACTCTCCGATTAGGAGATTACACCCTTTTACTTCAACCCAGTGGGTGGACTCCACCAAAAAATCTATTCTACTCTCCTCCAACTTTTTTTCCCTCTCAATTTGGGAGGGTAAATACCCCAAAACTCCCCTTTTTATCAATTCCTCCCCAATTTTAGAATGGAAACTGGGGTTTAAAAATACCGGGCGGTTTTGATACTCCACCCCCAAAAGTTTGTAATCCAATTTTCCGGTGGAGTTGGCTCCCAAATAGACCTTTGCCCCCTCCACCAAAAGCTCCCGGAGGCGACCGGTGTCGGCAATGTGCACCCTATTCTCTTTCCCTTCTACCTCCACCACTCCCACAAAACGATTGGGGCGGTGGAGAAATTTTCCCTCTGCCACCACCTTAACCGGAAGGGGGATAGGGCGAAAAAAATTATCGAAAAAAGTGATTGGTTTCATAACTTTTCCTTATTACAAATTTCCTCTTTTGGAAAATTCTACTCTATAATTTCCTTCCCTTTGGGGGAGAGGTGATTTGGGGGAAGGAGAATAAAAAATTTTTCCAAAAGGAGTTCCAATGAAGCAGTTGTTATTTTCCGAAAAATATCCTATTTTTGTATTGGATATTTACAAAAATGAGACTACTTACCAAAAGTGTGATGAAATTATCCAATTTTTCCAGCAAAAAATAGAGGAGCACCCCACCTGTCGATACATTGGGGAGTTTGACCACTACACCCACACCAAAGAGATTGGAGGGGAGATTGCTCCCGATATTGAAGATTGTAAACTGATTATTTTCTGTTTCGGAAATAAGTTGGGCGATGGAAAAATACCAGCGGTGCGTCCCCGGAGTATAGGGGTAACTCAATTTGGAGACCGGTTTGAAATCGCCTTTTTGGAAGCACCTGCTTTAATTGCCAACGATGTAATGGAGGGGTGGGTTAAAGAACTCCGGAAT
>PUXY01000078.1 GCA_009659955.1 Campylobacterota bacterium
GAAACTCCTTTACAATGATTGAACTTATTTTTGTAATAGTTATTTTAGGCATTTTGGCAGCGGTTGCCATTCCCAAATTGATGGCAAATCGAGACGATGCCAAAATTTCCGCAACGGCAGAGGAAGTTCGGACAATCGGAAATGAAATTGTCAGTTATGTATTTTCCCAAGCTAAAGTAGAAGATAATCTTTCTAAAATGTCCAATTTATTGGCAGAACTGGAAAGTGCGGGAGTTGTTAAAGTTGATACTCCCAATAAAAAAGCGACAATGAAAATTGGGGAAATTGATGATTGTTTAACTTTTAAAGTAGTAGAGTCTTCCGGGGAGAAAAATCTCTCAATGGAAGTAAATACTTCCCAAGATGATCCAGTTTGTACCGGAGTTCAAAATCTTATTAAAAGCAGAGGTTACAATGTTCCTCTTGTAAAGCAATTGGTCAAATATTAACCGCTTATTCTCCTCCTTTTGAAAAAAACTTATTTTTCATTTTCTCTTTTTCCTTTTTTTCCTCTTTTTCTTTACTTACTCTACTCGGTTAAATTTTCCATATTTTTCAATGACACACCCACCAATTTTTTGGGAATTCAATTCCAGTCAAAGGAGAGATTTCTCCTTTTCCATTGAATTTGGAGGGGGTAGAGGAAGTGGAAAAGAAAAGTGAAAGAGAGTTTAAGGAGAAAAAAAGAGAACAAATTTCCTCCAGCAGATGCAGTTGAAAATTTCCTGCCAAAATAGAAGATCAAAGAAATTTATGCTATTATTTATATTTGTACGTCGAGAAATTATCTGCTTATTAAAATAAATTTGATTGAAATTAAAGTTGCTACTATTTATAGTTTCTAATTCTTGATGTTTTATTTTTTTATTAAAGTTTTTAAAAATTGCAGAAAGCTCTTTTTGAACTCCCTACTATTTTTTGTTTTTGAAAAAAAGGAAGAAGAAAAAAGAAAGAAATTATATTTATACTTTATTTTAAAGATGATAATTGGGAGCCTCTTTGGTAATGGTTACATCGTGGACATGGGACTCCTTCAATCCGGCGGAGGTAATCTCTACAAATTCCGCCCTCTCCCAGAAAGTTGGGATATCTTTGGCTCCCACATACCCCATACTTGCCCGGAGTCCCCCCACCAATTGATGGATTACATCGGCAATTTTTCCCCGATAGGGAACCATTCCTTCAATCCCTTCCGGCACCAATTTATCGGAGGCGGTTCCCTCTTGGAAATAGCGGTCATTACTTCCCCGTTGCATCGCTCCGATACTCCCCATTCCCCGGTAACTTTTATATTGTCTTCCCTGATACATAATTGTTTCTCCCGGGGACTCTTCTGTTCCCGCCAACAGACTTCCAATCATTACCGCACTTGCCCCCGCCGCCAAAGCTTTGGCAATATCTCCGGAATATTTAATTCCCCCATCGGCAATAATTGGAACTCCATATTTATTGGCTTCATTGGCACACTCATCTATTGCACTGATTTGGGGCACTCCAACCCCCGCCACAATCCGGGTTGTGCAGATGCTTCCGGGTCCAATCCCCACTTTTACCCCGTCGGCACCTGCCTCAATTAGAGCCCGTGTCCCTTCTGCGGTGGCAACATTTCCGGCAATTACCTCCACATCAAACCGCTTTTTAATCTCCTCCACCAGTTTCAAAATCCCTTTGGAGTGACCGTGGGCGGAGTCGACCACAATTACATCAACTTCCGCCCCTACCAGAGCTGCTGCCCTCTCCAATCCATTTCCAACTCCGATGGCGGCGGCAACCCGAAGGCGTCCATATTTATCTTTATTGGCGTTGGGGTAATCTTTCCGTTTCTGAATATCTTTAATAGTAATTAACCCCCGCAACTTTCCACTCTTATCTACCAATGGGAGTTTTTCAATTTTATGTTTGTGGAGTATCTGCTCCGCCTCTTCAAGGGTTATCCCTTCGGGAGCGGTAACCAACGGAGCCGGGGTCATTGCACTTTTGACCGGTTTCCGGAAATCCTTTTCAAACCTCAAATCCCGGTTGGTCAAAATCCCCACCAGATGCCCCTCTCTATCTACTACGGGCACTCCTGAAATTTTAAAAGTTGCCATAATATCCAACGCCTTGGCGATGGAGTCGTCGGGGTAAACCTTTACCGGGTCGATAATAATTCCGCTTTCACTCTTTTTAACCCTCTCCACCTCCCGGGCTTGGGTGGCAATATCCATATTTTTGTGGATAACTCCAATTCCCCCCAGTCGAGCCAAAGCGATGGCGGTTCGACTTTCGGTTACGGTATCCATTGCTGCTGACACTATGGGAATATTCAACTCCACATTCCGGGTCAACCGGGTCTTCAGATTTACCTCTTTGGGAAGAACTTCAGAGTATTGGGGAACCAGTAGCACATCATCAAAAGTTAAAGCCCTATATTTAATCCGCATTCAGCGACTCCTTTTTTGGAAAAAAGTTGAAAAATTATACCAATCCCTTCAAAAGGGGGAAACTGGGGAAATGGTTTGGGGAAAGGAAGGGAAGAAAAAAGAGAATTAAGAGAAAAATCGGGCTATTAAACCTTTGGAGGGTTCCACTTTTTTCAGTTTTTCCAGTCCTTTCAACTCTTCCGGTTTCCACTGATAATAGGTATTGAAAACCCGGTCCCAAATATCGGTGGTAACCCCGTGGTTCATTTTCGGTTTTTTGTGGTGGATAAAATGGAACTCCTGCATATATCTCCAATACCCTTTTTCAAACTCTACCCGGTGCATAATGTGGTGCATAATTCCGTAATTGAAATACCCCATAGTGAGCCCCCCTACAAAGGCGATGGCGTCGGGGAGGGGCATAATAAAGTGGAGTAACCACGCAAAGAAGGTTGCAATAACTGCACTCATAAAAAAGGGCATTGCGTCATAACTGAAGGGGTTTTGATGATGATGGGCGTGCCCTTCAATAAAAACCTTCAGTTTGTGATTTTTATGGAAGAGCCACGCGTGCACCGCATACTCCAAAAAGGTGAAAAAAAGCACTCCCAACAAAAATAGAGCAATACTTGCCCAAAAATCGGTGGAGTAATAGATACTCAAAAAGAGGAAAGTAATTGCCGTCAACCCGTCGGTAATGAGACTCAAATAGTAGTTGGTTTTACTCTGGGTGAGAGTAAGAAGCCACTCTTTCAGTTTAGCCATTGTAGCCCTCCTTTAAGAAATTCTTATAAGAATTATAACTTTTTTTAGGAAACTTGAAGATAATTTTCCCCAAATTCTCTACATAAATTGGGGAAAGTCTTGTTACAATTACAAAAGATGAGGTTAAAGTAACCGGGTCCAACCGAAAAAAAGAGAGATGGGAGGCAAATGGAGCGGAAATTAGAAAAACTCCAAAACTCCCTTCCACCGGTGGAAGTTGTAGTTGTCGCATTGGGACGCCCCCTTTTGGTGGGGGTTTACCAAAATCGGCGACTGATTCACCAGTGGGAGGAAGAGGGGTTAACCAGTGAACTTCTTCCCAAAATTTTCAAAGAAATTTTGAAAAAATATTCCTTACAAGCTCTCTATTACGCCCGGGGACCCGGCAGTTATATGGGGGTCAAATTGAGTTATCTTTATCTCAAAACCCTCCAAATTGTCTTTCAAATTCCATTTAAAGGGGTAGACGGCTTCTACTTTACCGGTGGAGCTCCTATAAAGGGACCCGGAAAATCTGTTTTTGTTAAAAAAGAGGGTATAATTTTTTTAACCCGGGGTGAGGCATATGGGGAGTTTAAACTTCCAGTCCAATTGGAGCCGGAAATATTTTCCCAAGAGACGGAGCCTCTCTATATTCTCAACCCAGTATAAATTTGGAAATAGAAGAGAAGAGATAAAGTTGAAAAAAGAAGGTAAAGGGAAATGGTAATTACAATACCAGCCACCAGTGCAAATTTGGGTCCGGGATTTGACACAATGGGGCTATCGATAAACCTCCGGAATGAGGTGGAGATTGTCCCTTCCCCATATCGGGAGATAATTATCGATGGGGAGGGGGCGGAAATTTTACGCCGGGCAAAACGGAACTATTTTGTAGATATTTTTGAACAGACTTACCGGGAATTGACTGGGAAAGAGCCCAAATTTAAAATCCGTTTTTTCAATAGAATCCCCATTTCCCGGGGATTGGGAAGTAGTTCGTCGGCAATTGTGGGAGCTTTGACCGGAGCCTATGAAATGGCAGGGGTTCCAATCCGAAAGGAGAAATTAATCTCTCTGGCACTGAAATATGAACCCCACCCAGATAATATTACTCCGGCAACGGTCGGAGGATTTTGTGTAGCCAAAGTAAAACGGGAGCGGGTCTATTTTTTAAAAAAGTTTATCCCTCCTTTGTTGAAAGCGGTAATTGTAATTCCCAACCGCCCTATCTCCACCTCCAAAAGCCGGGGAGCGTTGAAGAGGGAATACCCCCTCAAAGATGTGGTTACCAATATCTCCTCCACCGCAATGATTACCGCTGCTTTCTTTTCCGAAAGGTTTGAAATGTTAAAATATGTGGTGGAAGATAAGGTTCACCAAGAGGAACGGATGAAGGCGGTTCCAGACCTTTTCAAGGTCCGGGAAATTGCTTTAAATAATGGAGCTTTAATGGCAACTTTAAGTGGAAGTGGTTCCAGTTATTTTTGTTTGGCGTATCGGGACGACGCCTACCAGATCCGGGACGCACTGGCGACCGAATTCCGGGATTTTATGGTAAGGGTTTACCATTTTGACAATTACGGGGTTAAAGTTTACCGGTGAAAAAAAGTAACCCAATTAGAATGTGTGTGGTGTGCCGGGGGCGATTTCCCCAACGGGAACTTCTCCGCCTCCAATGTATCAATAAAGAACTCCGGAAATGGAGCGGTTCCGGTCGCAGTTTTTATCTCTGTGAAACTTGCCGAAATAGTCCGAAATTGTATAAAATTCTCTCTAAAATTTGCAGGGTTGAAAGAGAGCGTGTAAAAAAACTTTTAAAGGAGATTAATTGAAAATAAAGGTTAGCGAGGTTGCCAAGGAGTTGGGGCTAAAAGAGAAAGAGGCGGTCAAATTGGCAAAAGAGTTGGGAATAGATGCGTCGATTAAAGGGGAAATTGACGCAATGGACGCCGCCAGAATTTATGAATATTACCGGGAAAAGAGTCTAAATCGGAAAAAAGAGCCCCGGAAAAATAAAAAAACCGGCAAAACCTCTTCCAAAGGGGAAGAGAAAAAACGGGAAAATACTACTTCTCCCGAAACCAAAGGGGAAGAGAAACGGAGTGAAAGGGAGCCCCTCCGCCGGAGAAGAAGACGGACTGGACTCCGGCGAAGTGAACGGGTTGAAAGGGATAGAGGTGAAAAAGAGAGACCCCAAAAACCGGAAAAAGAGGAGTTGACTTCTCCCCAATCTCCCTCTCCAAAACCGGAACTCTCCACCCCCGGAGAAGAGATAGAGAGTAAAAAAGCCACCCCGGAAAAAGAAAAAACTCCAACTTCTTCCCAAGAGGTGAAAGCCCAACAGGAAAAGGGTGGAAAAAAAGAGGAGACAAAAGAAATAGAGTCAAAAAGGGAGTCCAAACCGCGACGCCGGGGGGGAATGGAAGCGTTGAAAAGCCTCTACAAAGGAAAACCGGTTATTGTAAAAGAGCGACGACGGGGAGATGGAAGTGGCAAAACTACCACCACCCAACCCTCTACCCAAACCTCCCAATCTCCTACCCCAACTCCCACTAAAATTACCCCATTGGCAAAGGGAGAGGAGCCACCAACCCCAGTAAAAAAGAAAGAAAAAAAGAAAACTCCACCCAAAAAACGGGGGGTAGAGGAGAAAGAACTGCCAGTCGATATCGAATTGGGAGAGATGAATATTATCGAAGAGGAGCAAGTTGAACTTTTAGATCTCTCTTTCAACGAAATTAAATTGGCTGAAGAGGAAGAGAAAACCCACCCCAAAGAGCAAAAACCCTCTACCCAACAGAAAAAGCGGAGCCCTACTAAAGGAAAAACCGGAATTGCCAAAACTTCCAAAAAGAAACGGAAGAAAAAGAAAGGGAAAAAAGAGGAAACCCCAACCCTCATCAAAATTCCCAAAGAGGTGCGGGTTTACGAATTTGCCGAGCTTATCGGACGCCCACTGGAAGAGGTTTTGGACGCCCTCCGGGAGTTGGGAGAAGAGCGGGATAAAAATGACTTTATCGGGGAAGAGTATATCGAAACCCTTGCCGATGAAATGGGGGTTGAAGTTGAGGTATATGACCCACTGGCAGAGTATGACTATGTAAAAAAATATGACGAAATTCCCGACCCGGAAGAGAAACTGGTTGAGAGACCCCCAATCGTTACCGTAATGGGACATGTTGACCACGGAAAAACCTCCCTTTTGGACAAAATCCGAAATACCCGGGTCGCTGCCCGGGAAGCGGGGGGAATTACCCAACATATCGGGGCGTATATGGTCGAAAAAGATGGGAAAAGAATCACCTTTATCGACACCCCCGGACACGAAGCCTTTACCGAAATGAGAGCTCGGGGTGCCCAAGTTACCGATATAGCCATTATCGTCGTCGCCGCCAACGATGGGGTAATGCCCCAAACCCGCGAAGCCCTTGCCCACGCCCAAGCGGCGGGAGTTCCCTTTATTATCGCCATCAATAAAATTGACCTCCCCGAGGCAAACCCCGATTTGGTCAAATCCCAACTGGCAGAAATGGGAATTACCCCGGTAGAGTGGGGGGGAGATGTGGAGTTTGTGGAAGTCTCCGCCCGGACAGGAGAGGGTATCGACGACCTTTTGGAAACCATTTTGATGCTTGCTGAAATGATGGAGTTGAAAGCCAATCCCGACCGCCCGGCAAAAGCGGTGGTTATCGAATCCCGACTGGAGAAGGGACGGGGTCCCGTGGCAACCGTTATCGTCAAAAATGGAACCCTCCATAAAGGGGATAGTTTCGTCTGCGGTATCACCTATGGACGGGTTAGAACCATTATCGACGATTTGGGTAAACAGAAAAAAGAGATTAAACCGGGAGAGCCGGGAGAAGTGAGTGGGTTCCACGAAGTTCCAATTGCCGGAGATATTCTAATCGCCGTCGATAGCGACCGGGAGGCAAAAGAGACCGCCGAAAAATGGAAAGAGTATCTGGAGGAGAAGGAGAAATCCAAATCCACCAAAGCAACTCTGGAAGATTTGCAAAAATTGATTCTGGAAGGGGAGTTGAAAAAACTCCCAGTTATTGTCAAATCTGACACCCAAGGAACTTTGGAGGCAATTAAAGGAGCGTTGGCAAAACTCCGAAACGATGAGGTAAAAGTTGACCTAATCCACGGCGATGTGGGGGCAATTACCGAAAATGATGTAATTTTGGCTAAAGCCAGTGAACCTCCGGCAGTGGTATTGGGATTCAATGTCCGACCTACCACCGGAGCCAAAAATAAAGCCAAACAGGAGGGGGTAGAAATCCGCACCTACTCTGTAATTTACGATTTGGTGGAAGATGTAAAAGAGCTTTTGAGCGGTTTGATGGCTCCCAAAATCCGGGAAGAAGTTACCGGAACCGCCGAAGTCCGCGCCACTTTCAATGTCCCCAAAGTGGGAACCGTCGCCGGGTGCTATGTCCAAGATGGAACTATCCATCGGAACGACTTTGCCCGGGTTATCCGGAATGGGGTGGTAATTTACGACTCCAAACTCTCCTCCCTCAAACGCTTCAAAGATGATGTCAAAGAGGTCGGAAAAGGGTTCGAATGCGGACTCACAATCGAAGGCTTCAACGATGTAAAAGTGGGAGATATTATCGAAACCTACAAAAAAATCGAAGAAAAAGCCAAATTTGAATAACCCCTCCCCTTTTTTTCCCTTTTTTAAAGGAAATTTCCCTAAATTTATCTAAGTAAAAGTTTAAAAGAAATTTGCTCTATTTAACTTTTCTCCAATATAGTAAAAAACTTTGAGGAATGGACCCCACTTTGGAAGGAAACGATTAAAAGAGTTTCAAACCTCTAATATCTGCCCAAAACTCCTATCAAAGGGCAATAAAATATCGACAAATGAAATAATTTTTTACCAAATAGAAGACACCCATCGATTGGAACTGAAAAGGGACAAAATTTAAAACTTGAAGGTTTTTCATCTCTCTTTTTTACTTAACCTTTGGGAAAAAGGAGTAGAGAAAAGTGGATAAAAAAGAGAGAATTACTCTTTCTTCAAGCAATTCCAAATAAAAGAAGTTGACTTCTGGAAATATCCCCCTCTCCCATTCCTATTCCGTAAACATCTGAAAGCTCTACCCCCTCCCCTATCGTTGTAATGTTGTCGATTTCGATGGAAGAAGAAATTGTAGAGATTCTACCCCTTGGAAAATGTTGTTCAAGAAGGTTTCCTCATCAAAACTATATTTTTTTCTTTTAATAGAATATAATTTAAAAACTTTTATTTCTTAAGGAGTCCCAATGGATTCTCAATACTCCGTGGGAAATATTTTCCATCTTATTTCAGAGTTGGAAGAAAAAGGGGTTTTGGAGTGGGAGACTGGAAAACCCTCAAAGAGTGGGGTAGCCTACTTCTCCCCCCGACCTTTCGACCTCAATTTTATTAAATTCCTCTTGGGGGAAAAAGGAGAAAAAGGGGGAAAGAGAGAAGAAAATTCCCTCCAATGTGAGGAAACAGAAGGGAAGGAAATAGGGGAAGAGTTGATCCCGTATCGGCAAATCTACTCCACTGCTTTATGTCCCTCCCCCCTCAATGGGGGAGAATTGGATCCCTATCGGGTGGTTACCCAATTTTACCACCACCAAATGGAGAAAATAAAGGAAAAAGTAGAAAAGAGAGGGGGTAATTTTCTCTACCTTTCCGCCGACTTTTGGGGGATTCAAGATTTTATTTTCAAAAGGGTCTCCTCCAAAGGTGCCTCCAAAATGCTCCGGAGTAGGTCTGCCTACATTGAAATTTTGACCTATTTGATGGGGGATTTACTGAAAAAGGAGTTGGAGGCGGTTCCAATTTCAATGGGGGCGGGGAAAGTAGTGGCAATTGCTCCGGTCAAAGGGGGGTGGGAGAAGATTTTGGAGGAGATTGAAAAGCAGTTTGGGGAGTTTTTTGTAAACCACTTTTTTGGCTTCAATGGAGTTGCTCTGGTGGGGGTGGAAGGGGATTTGGAAATTTTGGAGGAGATTCCCATTGAAAAGGGGGAGAATTTGGAAGAGAGGTGGAGGGGGATATTTGGGAAAAAGAGGGCTTTCCGGCAAAAGTTTATGGAGGCACTGGAGAGGAAAAAGTATCAAAAATATCGGGAGTATATCTCCACTGAAAAAAGAGTTATCGATATTTTTGAAGAGGCGGAAGAGGAAGATAAAATTTGCAAATATTGCAACTACAGGGTGGGAAAACGCCAACTTACCGGCTCCCCCATTTGCGATATTTGCTTCTTCCAAATTAAGTTGGGAGCTGCATTGGCAAAATCAAAATATGCCATCTTCTGGAGTAAAGAGGAGAAAGAAAAGGAGAATTTTAAATCCCCCTATTTGAAGGTAAAAAATTCAAATTACTTTAATTTGATAACTTTAAAAGTAAGAGGCAAAATTTACCACTATTATATGGAATTTTTCTCCGAAAAGAAGAGTGATAGAGAGAGATTGACGACAATACAGAAATCTCGCGACCCCCAAGGGGTAATATTCGATATTTCCAATCAACCTTACAATAATAAAGAAGGGTATCCCAAATTTCCCATCTCCTCCTACACCGCCAAAGAGGGGGAGAAGGTAAAGGATTTTTCCCAATTGGCAAAAGTGGAGGGGGTAGAGGAGGAGGGGTGGTTGATGGCGTTGAAAGCCGATGTGGACAAATTGGGGAGCGTCTTCCGGAGTCTCCTCCAATACTCCTACAAAAAAACCAACCGCTTGAGCCGGGAACTGGATTTTTTCTTTTCCAACTACCTCCCCTTTTATCTGGAGAGAAGTGAGCACTACCAAAACTATACTTATGTAATTTTCTCCGGGGGCGACGACCTTTTTATTTTGGGACGCTACGACAAAATAGTGCGGTTGGCAAAGGATATTCGGCAAAAATTCCGGCGGTTTACACTGGGAAAGGCAACCATCTCTATGGGGTTGGCAATGTTTAAACCCTCCACCCCGGTGCAGTATATTTCCCGGCTCACCGATGAAGCGGAACAGCAAGCCAAAAACCTTCCAAAATATAGGTGTAAATCCCGAAATGGAATTTCCCTTTTTGGAGTGGGAATCGATTTTGATGAATTTTTGGAAATTGAAAGGGAGTGGAAAAAACTCTACACAAAATTAAAAGAGGGAGTTGGAAAAGTCCCCTCCTCCTTTCTCTATCGATTGATAGAGTTAACCCAAATGGCGGAGCGGATTCGGTGCCCCTACAGGAAAAAGTTTAATCCCAAGGACGCACTCTGGCACTCCAAACTTGCCTACACTTTCCGGCGAAACATCGGGGAAGATGAGGAACTTTTGGGGAGTTTACACCATTTTATTCAAAAATGGGGGGAGCGGATTCTCCCTTCAATCCAGTTGACTATCTATTACCGGAGAGATGAATTGGAAGAGGAGTGGCTAAACGATGAGGAAAAATTTTAAATCCCAAATCAAACCAGATGAAAGGAGGAAAGTAGAAATGGAAATGGAAAAAATAATTGATATAGAGGGATTGAATTCTTATTGGAGGAAAACAAAAGCTTTTGATAAGAAAAATAACTTTGATGGTTTTAAAAAGTTTGTGAATGATAAAGTTATTCCTTTTTTTCTTGAATATAATAGTTTTACAGAAAAAGAGTTAGAAAATGAAATCGGCAAATTTTTGATTAGAGAAGAAAAATCAAAAAAGAAATCTAACTCTAATGTGGATAGAATATACAACATTGCAAGTTTCTTTCTTGTTTTAAAAAGTTTCCCTACAAACTATATTGGAAATAATAGGAATAAAAGTTATCTCTCCAAAATGTTTTCTATAGATGCCCAACAAATTGCCCATATTTTTCAACCTTCAAAAAATATGAAAGAAGCTATCTCCACTACCCAATATCGTCAATTTTATGAATGGATCTCCAAACAAGCTGAAAAAGCAGAGGGGATTTCCGAGAATGAATTTAAAAAAGAGGTTCTCCCAATGGTTTCCTTCCTTATTTCTAAAGTTATCTATTCCAAAAATAGAGGGCTAATAAAAGAGCCTTTTGTCAAATTTATGACCCACTCTATTAGAGCTATTGAAACTAAAGAAGATTTGAAAGTGTTTAAGCTTTTTATGGAAGCAATTATGGGGTTTCTCCCCCGGAAATCTTAATTTTAAATCAAAGAGTCAAAGGAGAGTAGAAATGGAGACTAAACCTTTTACTGAGGGAAATATTTTGAGGGTAGTAACTGGACTCCATATCGGTGGAGGCAAAGATACACTGAAAATAGGGGGGATTGATACCCCAGTAATTAAACGGACTATTTGGGCAAACAAGGAGAGTGGAGAGGTGGTTTTGGGGCAAACCGGAGGGGAAAATATCCGAAAATTGACCGAGCCCTATATCCCCGGCAGTAGTTTAAAGGGAAAAATCCGGTCTCTTTTGGAACACTATTTTGGTTTGGTTGCAAAAAATATTGAGTTGGAAAGGGATCCCTCAAAGGCAGGGAAAGTTATAGATAGTGAATTTTTGAAAAAACTGGAGCCAAATGATCTTCTCTACAAAAAAGGGGCGTTGATTATCCTTCTCTTTGGAGAGAGTGGGGGGAACAAATCCAAAAAGAAGTCGGAAGAGGAGAATAGGGAAGAAATTTGGTTACTGGGGAGAAAAGTGCAGATGACCCGCTTTATTTTCCGGGATTGCTACATTACCGACAATCTCCGGAAAGAAGCTTTGGAAGAGAAAATCGAATTGACAGAGGAGAAGATTGAAAACGCCATCGACAGGGTTTATGGGACTACTTCCCAGAAGGGGGGTGGACTCCGAACCATTGAGCGGGTGCCCAGTGGGATTGAATTTAATTTTGATGTGGGGGTGAGGATTTTTGAAGAAGATAAAGAAAAAATTAAGAAAGAGGAAAATGGTGAAAATGAGGAAAAAAACACCTATCAAGACCTCTATTTCGATGTTTTAAAATTGGGAATTGCCCTCCTCCATCTGGACTATTTGGGGGGAAATGGAAGCCGAGGATATGGGCAAGTTAGAATTGGAAATTATGAGAGTGGAAAATTTAAACCTTTGAGGTTGGAGATAGAAAATTTAAATGAGAGAATTCAAGATTTTTTAAATAGCATTAAGAAACCGGAGAATAACGATGGAACAAAATCAAGCAAAAAGTAAAGGGAAAAATGAAAAAGGGGAAGAAACCCCACCCTTTCAACTTTTCAAAATTACTATAACTCCCCTCTCCCCCTTTGGAATCTATCCCCGGGGGGATTTAATTTTTGGGCATTTCCTTTATTACTATTTCCTTTTGGAAGAGTCTTTACTGGGTAAAGTGAAAAAAGAGGAAAATAGTTTATCCCCTTTTGAAAATTACACCTCCCCCGGCTTTACCCCTCCGGTTATTTTCAGTGATTGGTTTCCCAAAGGGTGTTTTCCCTTTCCCTCTCTACCCCTATCGGTAATGGGGGTTGATGAAAATGAGAAAAAGGAGATCCGGAAAATTAATTTTCTCCCCCGGGACAATTTTCCAATTTTAACTCTTCCCCCCAAAAAGGGTTCCCGGTGCAGGGAAGGGAATACCTTATTAGATGAGGAAAATTGGTGCAAATATGACAATTTCCACCCAATTGATACTGGGGGAAAAGAGCAACCACCCCTTTTCCGGTGGGAATTGCGGGTCAGAAACTCCCTCAACCGGCTAACTTCCACAACGGGGGAGGGATTTTCCCCCTTTCCAATTGGACTCTATACTTTCTACACCCAGTTGGAGGGGTATATGTTGGTAGATTCGGGAAAAATTTCCCACGAAAAAATTAAGGAAATTTTGGAAATTATTGGAGAGAGTGGATTTGGACGCCGGAGTTCAATTGGATTTGGGAGGTTTAAAATAGAGAGAATAGAAGAGATAAATCTCTCCGATTGGCAACGGGGAGTAAAAGAAGAAGAGGGAAAACTCTACTATCTTGCCCTCTCCCCTTCAATCTTTACCCGTGAAGATGGAATAGATTGGGAAAACTCTTTCTACACCCTCCGCCCAAAATTGGGGAAATTTCACCTCTCCTCCACCCCTTTTAAACTGCCGGTTCTGATGGCAGACACCGGGGCGGTTTACTCTTTTGAAGGGGAAAAAGCCCCCCTCTTTTTGGGGGTAGGTGCCCAGAATAGCCCCTCTTATCGTGCCAGATTGAGAGGGGAGTCCGGAAATCCAGAAGAGCTCCAATCCCTCTCCTCCCTCGTCCAAGGTTACACCCTCCTCTACCCCTTCCGTCTCAATAAATTCAAGGAGTCCCAAAATGGAAAGTAACCCTCTCTATCACCATTTGAAAGTCCATATTGAACCCATTTCTCCAATCCACATCGGCACCAATACCACCTATGAACCCCATCAGTTTGTAATTGATGCAAAAAGAAAAAAACTCTATTACCTGCCGGAGAGGGAGGTGGTGGAGAATGTTTCTCCTTTTCTTTTCAATAGTTCTGATTCCTATCTGCCGTGGAGAATTCACCGCGAACTCCAAAGAAAAGTTGACCAATTAAAATCAAAAGCCCAGATAGAAGTGGAAATAGATGACTCTTTTTTAAAAGAATACAAAAAAACTTTAAAAAATCTTACCAATCCCTCCCGGCGAAATACCCCTGTTAGTTGGAAAATCAATCAGATTTACCGGATTCCCCGGAAATTGAGAAAAGGAATTTTAACCCCCTACATTCCGGGCTCCTCCTTTAAAGGTGCCCTCTTTACCGCTCTGGGGGAGTATTGGAGTAAAAAAATTGAAAAAGGAGAAATCCCCGAAAGGGCTATCAAAGAACTCCCATCTCTCTTCCATTTAACTCCACCGAAAGAATCTGCCTCCCCCTCTGACCAAATTAACAAATGTTTACTGGTGGGGGACTCCATTTTTTTGAAAAAATATCAAATAGAAGCAAAAATTGGATTGGTTGGCAGTTTCCACCGGTTTGATGAGTCTACCAAATTTAACCACAAGGTTTATCGGGAGCTTTGGAGTGGGGGAAAAATGGTTATCCATTTGGGAATTAAGAAAAAAGGAGTGTGCCGGAAAGAGGGAGGGGAGTTCCTCCTCCACCAATTTTTAAACCAAAAAGAGTTTATCCACGCCCTCAACTCCCACTACCTACCCATTCTCAAACAGATGTTGGAGGGGGGAGAAGTGGAAGTAATTTTTTACCGAAAAAACCAAAATGGGAGAGAGGAGGAAGAGGTCTGGATTTACGACGATTACACCCCCGACAAACTGACCGATGAATTTAAAAGGAGAGCTAAAAAGTTTATAGAAAAAATAGAAAATGACGACTCCAAAGCCCCCAAATATGCCCTCATTCGGTTGGGACACCACTCCCACGCCCGGGCGGTTACGATAGAGGGGAAAAGGAGAATTAAAGTAAAACATTTTGATGGCGCAAAAGAGCCTATTTTAAATCAAGAAACAACTTTTGCAGGGGTAAAAGTAGAAGGGGAAAATGAGAAAATTACCCCTTTAGGTTGGGCTTTTTTGACATTTAAATAGGAAACCAAGAAGAAAGAGAAAAAAGGGGGGGTTATTTTTTTTTCTTTTTCCGTTGGGGGGTTACCATCATATTGATGTAATTTCCCTCCAGTTTGGGGTCGTTCTGTTTTTCTCCAATATCGGAAATCATTTCCCAAACCCGGTTGATAACTTCAAACCCCTTTTCTGGGGTTGCCAACTCCCGTCCCCGGAGGAAAACCCTCACCCGGACATGTTTCCCTTTCTCCAAAAAGTCGCGGATATGTTTTACTTTATAGTTAATATCGTTATCTTGAATTTTGGAGGTAAATTTAATCTCCTTTACCTCAATTTTTGCCTGTTTCTTTTTGGCTTCTTTCCGTTTCCGCTCCTGTTCATATCGGAATTTGCCGTAATCCATAATCCGGGCAACCGGCGGATTGGCGTTGGGTGCCACCAAAACCAAATCCAGTCCCTTATCGTAGGCAATTTCCAAAGCTTTGTGGCTATCTACAATTCCCAACTGCTCTCCCGTCTCTCCCACCAATCTCACCCTATCGGTAATATCAAGCACTTTTTCATTGATTGGAGTTTTCTCTTGACCCTTTTTTTTCATATTTTTACCTCACATTCAGATTTAATCATTTGGATAAACTCCTCCTTTGTCATTACTTTTTTTGTTCTGTCCCGACGGTCTCGGACTGCTACTGAGCCATTTTTTACCTCTTCATCTCCCACAATTACCACCAACGGAACCCGTTGTTTTTCGGCGGTTCTAATCCGTTTCCCCAAGGAGTCGTGGGAGTAGAGGAGTTCTCCCCTGTGTCCCAACTCCCTCAATTGGTCGATAATGGTTTGACAATAGGGGATATGCTCTTCCCCAATGGGAACAAAAATTGCCTTGGTATGGGTAATAAAAAGAGGAAATTCCCCGGCGTAGTGTTCAGTTAAAATGGCAATAAATCGTTCAAAGCTTCCGATAATTGCCCGGTGAATCATTACCGGACGCACCCGATTGTTATTTTGGTCTACATACTCCAGTTGGAACCTTTCGGGGAGGTTAAAGTCAACCTGAATTGTCCCACACTGCCACTTTCTTCCGATAGCATCGGTAATTTTAATATCGATTTTGGGACCATAAAAGGCACCTCCCCCTTCATCAATCCCATATTTCCGCCCTGTCCGTTCCAGTGCCCTTTTCAGAGCCTCGGTAGCCTTCTCCCAAATTTCATCGCTCCCGATAGATTTTTCTGGGCGGGTGGAAATTTCCATTTCATACTGGAAGTTGAAAAGATTCATAATATCGTCTACAAAGTTGAGAACTTTGAGAACCTCCTCCTCAATCTGCTCTTCCCGGCAGAAAATATGGGCGTCATCTTGGGTAAACTCCCGCACCCGGAGAAGTCCGTGGAGAACCCCGCTCTTTTCGTGGCGGTGGACGGTTCCAAACTCAAAAAATCGGAGGGGTAATTCCCTATAACTCCGGACTTTGTGGCTAAAAACCTTAAGATGGGCTAAGCAGTTCATCGGCTTAATCCCATACTCTTCCGGAGGGCGGTTGGGTTCGTCGTGTTCAATCTGGGTGAAATACATATTCTCTTTATAATTATCGTAGTGTCCACTCTTTTTCCACATATAACTCCGGAGAAGCTCCGGTCCCCGCACCGGTTCATACCCCCGCTCCAAATGGGCGGTAAAGAGGAGTTTTTCCAGATTGTGCCGGAGCATTGCCCCCCGGGGGAGCCAAATAGCCATTCCCGGAGCCACATCTGGGTCAAAAAACCAGAGTTCCAACTCTTTCCCCAATTTCCGATGGTCCCGTTTTTGAGCCTCCTCCAACATTTTTAAATACTCTTTGAGGCTCTTTTTATCGGCAAAGGCGGTTCCATAAATCCGGGTCAACATCTCTTTGGAGGAGTCTCCCCCCAAATACGCCCCTGCCACCTTTTGGAGTTTGAAAGCTTTAATTAAACCGGTGTGGGGGAGATGGGGTCCCCGGCACAAATCTTCCCACTCCCCCTGTCGATAGATGGAGACCACCTCATCGGGTATCATATCCAAAACTGCCTGTTTCAGATGGTCGGAGGAGAATTTTTTCCGGGCTTCCGATTTGGAAATTTCATACCGCTCAATCGGATATTTCTTTTTTGCCAACTCCTCCATTTTTTTCTCAATCTTTTTCAAATCTTTATCACTGACCGGTTGGGAAGTTTTAAAGTCATAATAGAAGCCGTTTTCTATCACCGGTCCCACATAAAATTGGGCGTCGGGATAGAGTTCTTTAATCGCTTGAGCCATCAAGTGGGCGGTAGAGTGGCGGATAATTTCCAGAGCCTCGGGAGAATTATCAAAATAGATGGGTTCACCCCCCTCCATTTTTTTGGCTCCGTAGGTCTGGGTATCCACAATTTTATCCCCCACTTTATACCCGATAACTACCTTCTCCATTTAAATCCTTTTCCGTAACTGCTTTTTCCAAAAAGTGGAAAGTTTGAGGGAGAAAAATTGGGCAATAATAGCAGATTTTGGTTGAAAACTCCCTTCCGATTTTGGGTAGAAAAATAGAGAGTGCAGAATTGGAGAGTCGAAATTAGAGCCAAATCACCCCCTTTGCCCCCTTTCAACTCTCAAATAGATAGACCCCCTCCCCAATTATTGAACCTCCATCAGTTATATTCAATTGGAGATTTTTTTGCGGCACTGATAGCTATAGAGAGCATCATAAAGGTTGCAATTACACAACACGCAATTGCGGCAAATCCTGCGATAGGTCCCATTACATCTCCTTTTTACAGATTTTTTCAAAATATAGGATATTGTAGCAAAAAATTGGAAGATATCTACCCGTTCCCTTTTCAATTACCCTTTAACCGGGTGAAAAGTAACTTTTTGGGAGAGACTAAAACAGAAAAACTATGGAAATGAGAGGGAATTTATCCAATGGGGCAAAATTCTCCTATTTGAGGAGTTTGCCAAAAAGTAGAGCTAAAAAAGGAAAGGCTATTCCTTTTCCCCTTGGGAGAAATTCCCTTCCTCCACCTCTTTAACTACCAGTTTTGCCTCTTCTATCATTTTTTGGGCTTCTTGGAGAAGTTTGACCCCTTCCCGGTAACACTCAGTTGCCCGTTGGAGGGTAATTTGGGGGTCATTGAGTTCCCTCAAAA
>PUXY01000079.1 GCA_009659955.1 Campylobacterota bacterium
CAATTGCCCGGTCATTGTTGGCGGAGATGGTGGCAACTTGGGCAATTTGCTCTTTATTTTCGACAGGTTTGCTCATCTTCTTGAGCTCTTCAACAATCGCCTCCACCGCTTTATCCATTCCCCGTTTTACTGCTACGGGGTTGGCTCCGGCGGTAATATACT
This sequence comes from Campylobacterota bacterium, assembly GCA_009659955.1. Classification (GTDB taxonomy): domain Bacteria; phylum Campylobacterota; class Campylobacteria; order Campylobacterales; family Nautiliaceae; genus PUXY01. Next base: position 163 of record PUXY01000079.1, read on the forward strand.
TCAACCCATCTTTAAAAATTGCATACGCCAATACGGTTGCAGTGGTGGTTCCGTCCCCCGCTTCGTCGGCAGTTTTGGAGGCAACCTCTTTTACCAATTGGGCTCCCATATTTTCCACAGGGTGAGCCAATTCAATCTCTTTTGCTACAGATACCCCGTCTTTGGTAATGTGGGGTGCACCAAATGCCCGTTGGAGAAGAACATTCCGCCCTTTGGGTCCCATAGTTACTTTTACGGCGTCGGCAAGTTTCCGAACACCTTCCAAAAGTTCATTCCGTGCTACATCGCTATAAACCACTTCTTTTGCTGCCATTGCTACCCTCCTTTTTCTATATTTTTGGTCAAACTTTCTTCAGATTTGAGTTTTCAATTTTTTATGGAATTGGAATTTCAATCTATTTTTCAAGTTTTCCCAAAATGTCGTCGGTATTGAGAACCAAATACTCTTTACCTTCAATTGTAATTTCAGTTCCGGAATATTTGGCAAATACTACAATATCCCCTTCATTGATGGGCATATTTTCATCTTCTTCCACCTCTTTGGAGATGGCAATAACTTTCCCTTCCAAAGGTTTCTCTTTGGCGTTGTCTGGAATAATAATTCCTGCTGCGGTTTTGGCTTCCTCTTCTACCCGTTCAACCAAAACCCTTGGTCCAATTGGCTTAAACATCTTGCCCCTCCTTTTGTTAGATTTTTGAGTTTTGAATTTTTTCCGTCGGAATTATATTTAAAGAAGATTTAATTGTCAAGGGGGTTGAGGTGGTTTTTTCATAAAACTTGAGTGGTTTTTATTAAAATTCAAAATTTTTCGGAACTTTTGATTCTTGGGGCTCAACTTTCCAGATGGGAGTAAATTGAAAAAGAGTTCCACATTTTGGACAATGCTCCATATAGAAGGGGAATTTCCTTCCGCAACTTTTACATCTATATTCGAACCGGAGGGTGGCTATTGGCTCTTTCAATTGGAAAAGTAACTCCAAATGGAAGGGAATAGGGTGGAGTTTTTCGTGATGCACCAGTAAAAATTTGCGGGGTATCTGTTTTTTTGATGCCAATACAGGATAAAAAGGGATTTGATGGGGAATATCTGACCGATGGAAGTAGAGGTCCAAATATTTGTAAGGGTCTTGGGCTATTAATTTATACCCGGCGGAGGGCTTCTTTTGGAGTAACTCTTGGAGATAACTCCGATAGAGAAAGGGAAATTTTCTCACCAACTGGGGAATTGTTCCATAGAGGCGTAATTCTTCCTCTCCATATTTTCCCAATTTGTAAAGTTTCCAGAGGAGATACCCCTTCTCCTTCTCCACCTCCTTTGACTCCAAAACTTCAAAACTCTCCAAAATATCCTTTAGAGCCTCCCACTTCCCCAATTTTTCCTCTATCATCATTAAAATTTTCAATGCTTCCACCCGGCGGGGTTGCTTTTGGAGGATTTGGTAACAGACCTCCTCCCCCTTTTTTAAAAACCCGGCTTGAAAATAGAGGTGAGCAATTTTTTCCAAATAATCCAACTTCTTTACCTCTTTATAGAGCCAATTGTAAATGTAAATCGCCTGTTGATACTCCCCCACCTTCCGATACCCCTCCGCCAAAAGTTCCAACCCCTCCACCGCTCCCCCTTCCAATTTTACTCCACTGGGAAGAGGGGGCGTAAAACTTTTTACCAATTTGTTTAATCTCTCTTCCCGTCTTTTCTCCCTCCATCTTTCAAAAAGAAGGGTTCCCAATACGGAAATTGCAACAATAAAGAAAAATAGAAGCACATTTACCAAGGGATCTTGAAATTCCATCTACCCCCTTCCCTCCTCCAATTTGAGATAGAGCCACCCTATTATCCCTTTTCTATCTATATTTAGCTCTACCATTTGGAGGGCATCTCCCAACGCTTTCAATTTTTCCTCCTCCAAAGAGGGGCGATAGAGGGAGTAGATAAACTCCTTAACCTCTTCCTTTTCCAAATCTTTTTTTCCCATTAATTCTAAAATATCCCGACTATTCCATTTTTTGGAAGTAATTTTTTTTCGATGGAAAAAACGATAGCGGAGAGGGAGCCGAGAGCGGATAGTGTCAATCAAATGGTGTTTTCCCAAGGTTAAGAGGGTAAAATCTACCCCGGGGGGAGGCTCTTCCAATAGTTTGAGGAGTCCATTTTGGAAATAGAGATTATATTTTTTTCCCGCAATAATTATTTTTTTCCCCCCTTTTTCCTTGAGATACGCCCTCTCTCTAATAAGCTCCAAATCATCTATTTTCAACTGGTCTCTAAAAAAAATTTCACTATTGGGCTCTCTCCCCAACTCCTCTATCAGTCTCTCCAAATCGTCGGTTACTACAATTTCCATTTCCCAAAAGCCTTTCCACTCTTTCCCAACTCTCTTCTGTCGGAGATTTCCAATATTTGGATAAAATCTGGAACAGATTGTCCCAAATTCTCTATTTTTTAAACTATATTACCACAAGGGAATGTGAAAAGGGAGTGAAGGAGATATTTCCCATTAAAAAGGAGGTGGAAAAAGTGGAAAAAAGAAAAAAAGTGGCAGTAATAGCCTCTCTAATCGGGATAGGTTTGGCAGGGGGATTACTCTATTACATCTACTACACCTCCAAATATGTTACCAGTGATGCGGTCTTTGTCCGTTCAGATACTTTAACCCAGCTCTCCTTTAAATTGCCGGGGAAGGTGGTGGAGTTGAAAAAGGGAGAGGGAGACCCGGTCAAAAAGGGGGAAGTTATAGCCCGACTGGAGACCACCACCCTCCGGAAGGAGTTGGAAGGGGTCAATGGGGAGATAAACGCCACCTTCCACCAGTGGAAGGCTCTCCAGTTGGAAAAGGAGAAATTGGAGAGTGAACTCAATTACAAACTCCAACTTCTCCAAAGTCAAGAGGAGGGACTGAAGGCGGAAATTGCCGGTAAACTTGCCAAAATTGGAGCCCAAGAAGCCCAACTTGCCCAAGCCCAACGGGACTACCTCCGGTTTAAAAGATTGGTTGCCGGAGGGAAAATTGCCCGGGAGAAGTATGAACAGGTAGCCACCAAATACCGGGGACTCTCCCGATTAATTTCCGGATTGAAAAAGGAGGTGGAAGGGTTAAAATGGAAACTGAAAGCCCTCCAAATTCAAGAGAAAATTGTGAAAACCAATTTTAAAGAGGTGAAAAGATTGGAGGAGTTGGCAAAAGCCAAAAAAGCCCAACTGGAGGGATTAAAGGGAAAAAGGGGAGTAATTGAAAAACATATTGCCGACTCCTATTTACGCTCTCCCATCGATGGGGTGGTGGCAAAGAAATTTATCTCCCCCGGGGAGGTTGTCGGAGCGGGAATTAAAATTGTAGCGGTGGTAAATCCCAAAAAACTCTACCTCATCGACCTTTTGGAGGATAGGAAAATAGAGGGGGTAAAACCGGGGTGTCCAGTTACAATTACCATTGACGGAGTGCCGGGAAAATTTAAAGGGGTTGTGGAGAAGGTTTTACCGGTCAGTGCCAGCACCTTTGCCCTCCTCCCCCGGGATTTCAGTAGCGGAGAATTTACCAAACTTGCCCAACGCTTTTATGTTCGGATTAAATTTATCACCCCTCCCAAAGGGGTTCTGGTGGGAATGGGGGGAGAGGTAAGAATTGAAAGGAGATAAATAAAGGGGAGTTCAATGCCCAATTACCGGAGCATCTCCCTAAAACTTCTAAAATTCCTTTATTTATTTGTCACTTTTACCTTTTCTTTTCTCTTATTTATTTCCCCAATCTTTAATAATCCTTCCTTTTTCCAAGGGGCTCCCTTCTTCCCCTTTTCCTTACCCTTGGGAACCTCCCCAATTTAATTTCTGTCTCAAAACTTGAAAATAGTTGCGACCTGCCCGGTGGAGGAGTTTGACCGGTTTCTGGGCTTTTTTAATC
>PUXY01000080.1 GCA_009659955.1 Campylobacterota bacterium
GAAGTTACGCCCCCTCATTTAGTTTCACTCCCCGGGGGATTCAGTGGAGAAGATAAGAGTGAAAGGAAAAGAGTTATCGGAAATTTTGAAATCCCAATTCCACAATTTCAAAATTCTTCTATCCCAAAGAGCCAATTTTCCCCACCCCCTTTCTGTTTCAATTCCCAATAATTTAAAAAAGGGAATTTTCAAGGCTTTGGAGGGATATAGCCAAATTCCCTCCAATTTCCTCCGCCTAACCTCTCCCTTTTTCAACTTTTATCTGCCAAATTCCCAATTTCCCCCTTCCCTCCCCAACTGGGAGGGTGCGTCCATTTAAACCCGGTTGGTGGAAAAGGAGGAGATAAGGGGAGGGGAGAGTCCCAATCGGCAGGCAAAGGGGTTTAATCCCCCTTTTATAAACTTTAGGGGTAGGAGTGTTAAAAAATAGAGCAAGATTGGTGTAGGTAAATTAAATTTGCTATTTTAAAATAGGAAGCTATCTGATAAGGAGGAGCGATGCGGGATAGAAAAATCGGGTTTTGGGAAGTTACCAGTATCGGAATTGGGGGAATGGTGGGGGGTGGAATTTTTGCAGTTTTGGGGTTGACGATAGATTTGGCAAAGGGAGCTGCCCCGGTGGCGTTTGCGGTTGGGGGTATTTTGGCACTTTTGACCGCCTACTCCTATGCCAAATTGGCGGTTACCTACCCCAGTGAGGGGGGAAGTATTGAATATATCGTTCAAGCTTTCGGAAATAACCTCTTTTCGGCGGTGGTCAACAATCTTCTGTTGATGAGTTATGTGATTATGATGGCTCTCTACGCCTCCGCCTTTGCCAGTTACGGGGCGGTGCTTTTTGGGATTGAAACCCACTGGTTTAAGAATTTGCTAATTGCCGGGGTGGTTTTGACCTTTACCATTATCAACCTCTTTGGAGCCTTTTTGACGGGGCGGAGTGAAACCATTTTGGTATTTATTAAAGTGGCAATTTTGGTCGGGTTTGTGGCGTTGGGGCTTTGGACCTGCGATTGGAGTCGACTCTCCCCCGACAAATGGGAAACTCCGATTAAAATTATTACCGGGGGATTGATAATCTTTCTGGCGTATGAAGGATTTGAGTTAATTGCCAACGCCACCCGGGACGCCATCAATCCCCGGAAAACAATTCCCCGGGCACTCTACTTTTCTGTAATTTTTGTAACTCTCCTCTATATCTCCATTGCAATAGTGGCGGTGGGAAATGTCCCCTTTGAGGTTGCCAAAAAAGCCAGTGATTATGTATTGGCAATTGCCGCCAAACCCTTTTTGGGGCAGATGGGATTTGTAATAATCTCCATCGCTGCCCTCCTCTCCACCGCCAGTGCCATCAATGCAACCCTCTACGGAGCCGGGAGAGCGGGGTATTTAATTGCCAAATTGGGGGAAATTCCCGCCCAATTCTCCAAACGGATTGAGCACGGGTATGAGGGTATGATAATTTTGGGACTCTTGGCGATAATTTTTGGGATAAGTTTCAATCTGGAATCTATTTCCATTGCCGGAAGCATCGGGTTTCTTCTGATTTTTTCTCTGGTCAATTTGGCAAATTTCAAACTCCGGGAGCAGACCGGGGGAAATCCATTTTTAGCCCTTCTGGGATTTGGAGCCACCACCGGAGCTTTGGGAATTTTGGTTTTCTACAACCTCCAACACCACCCGGAAAAATTGGTCAGTAGTCTGGTGGCGGTGGTGGGGGTGGTTCTCTTTACTTTGGTCTATTACAAATTGGGGGCTCCCCTTTCCCAAGTTTTAGACCAGAATTTACGGGAAGAATTGGGGAAAAAATAGCCAATTCCCCTCTTTTTTCTATCTGTCGGTAAAAAATAGCAGTAAATTACTCCTTTTTTTGAATCTTACACTCCCAAAGCACCAAGAGCTTCTATTTTTTCGCTAATTACCTCTTTTTAGCCACTTTGGTTTAAGAGTCTTGACTTCTTAAACTTAACTTAATATAATTTAATTGGATTGACAATTGGTAACTCCCTTACCGACCCAGATAGAAACCCAACCACAAATAAATAAAGGAGACTGAATGAAAAGAGTTGTTGGTTTTAAAAAATTAGAAGCAATTTTTAAAAAAAGTGCCGATTTGGATTTGGATAAATCCAAAGCAGACCAGATTCTGGATATTGTAGAAAAAAAATTTCAAGATATGCTCCAAGTGGGAGCCGAAAGATGCCATAAAAATGAGAGATATATTATTACCGAGTTTGACCTTCCAATTACCAAAGGATTTCAGGACTCCATTCGGAAATTCCAGACTCTAAAAGAGGAGATTGAATTAAAAGGAGTATTGGAATTTATCGAAAAAATTCCCCCGTTGAGACACCCGGTTAGTCCCAAACTGGAGCCCAAATTGCCCGATTATATCGGGGCATTGATTTTAATTTTAGCCCAAGTTTTAAAAGAAGTTGGGGCAGATAAAAGACCCTCCACTGCCGATATCCAACGGGCAAAGCGAATTTTGGACTTAACCCTCTAATCTCTTTCCCATCTCCCTTTGGATTTGGATAGTCGTAAAAAATAGAAGAAAATTTTCCCTCCCCATTGAGGGGGGAGGGGAAGGGGAGGTTACTTGTAAATCTCCTCCTCCCCGGGGAAGTTGCCGGAGTGGATATCGGAAACAAACTTTTCCACACTTTCCCGAACCAATTTACCCCCTTCCAGATACCGCCGGACAAATTTGGGTTTAAATTTTTCAAAAAAGCCCAACATATCAGACCAGACCAGAACCTGTCCAGTTGTGTAGCGACCGGCTCCAATTCCGATTGTGGGAATGGAGAGTTGGGAGGTTATCAGTTTGGCAACCCCCTCTTTTACCCCCTCAATTACCAACATTACCGCCCCCGCCTCCTCAATCGCTTTGGCGTCCTCTATCAGTTTGGGTATCTCCTCCTCCCCCCGCCCCTTGACGCTATATCCCCCTTCACTCCGGGAGAATTGGGGCATTAAACCGATATGCCCTACCACCGCAATTCCGTTTTGGGTCAAATATCGGACAATCTCCGCCCGCTCCCTTCCCCCTTCCAATTTTACTGCGTCGGCACAAGTCTCTTTGTAAAATCGGATAGACGCCTCCAGTGCCCGCTCTTTGGTGGTGTAGGTTCCAAAGGGGAGGTCTGCCACAATATACGCCCTCTTTGCCCCGTTACAGACCGCTTTTGTATGGTAAATCATCTGGTCAAGGGTGGCGGAGAGGGTATCGGAGGCTCCGTAAAAGCTCATATTTAAACTATCCCCCACCAAAATAATATCTACATAGGGGTCAAATAGGGAGGCAAATAGGGCGTCGTAGGCGGTTATCATTACCAATTTTTTCCGGCGGTAGAGCTCTTTTATTGTAATTTTCATCTCTCTCCCCCTGTGATATAATTGGAAAAATTATATCAAAGGGGCTCGATGAAGAAGGTTATCGCCTACATAACCGCCGGTTACCCTTCCCCCCAATTTACCATCGACCTTTTGGGAAGATTGGCGGAGGTAGGGGTCGATGGGGTAGAGTTGGGGATTCCCTTTTCCGACCCGGTAGCCGATGGACCAGTGATTCAAGAGGTGAATAAACGGGCGTTGGAAAGGGGGTTCCGGGTTAAGGAGTTATTTGAAATTGGAGAAGCAACCAAAAATCTACCCCTTGACCGCTATTTGATGGGATATTTCAATATTTTTTACCACAACGGATATGATAAGTTTGCCCAACGGGCGGAGGCGACCGGTTTTAAAGGGTTTATTATCCCCGATTTACCCTTTGAGGAGGCGGAGGAGTATGCCGATATTTTCCCTTTAATCCCCTTTGTAGCCCCCACCGACTCCCCGGAGAGGATAGCCAAAATTTTGACCAAAGGACGGGAGTTTATCTATTTGGTAGCCTATGCCGGTATTACCGGAGCCAACAAAGAGGAGGAATTGGAGGAGGTGATAGGGGAAATCCGTCGCAACTCTCCCCTCCCCCTCTATTTGGGATTTGGGGTAACCCCGGAAAATGCCGATAAAAAAGCCCGGTTGGTCGATGGGGTAATAGTGGGAACTGCTTTGGTAAAAGA
>PUXY01000081.1 GCA_009659955.1 Campylobacterota bacterium
GAATTCCGGAAAAATTTGCCTTTATGTTCTCGGATATGGCTTGGGAGAAAATGGACAATCACCCCCCGCCAGTTATCGCAGTAATCTTTAAAAAACTCCACTTCTCCAATGGCGGGATTTTCCCGGAGAATCTTCTCCAGAGCCGATTGCTGGAAGGCTCCAATTTCAAAAATCCCCCATTTTACCCCCTGTTTGACAGAGTGGCGGAGGAGTTTTTTAATAAAACCCAACCCCTTTTTGCCTCCCCCATAGAAGGCGATTGGGGGTTCGTAAAGGTTGGGGAGGGGGTAATTCTCCTCCACATAGGGGGGATTGGAGATAACCAAATCGACCCCTTTTTCGGAAAAGAGGGACTCCCGGCGGAACTCCACATCGACCCCGTGGAGTTGTTTATTCCGCCGGGCAACTTCAATTGCCACCGGGGAGATATCGGTGCCGATAACTTTCAAATCGGGGAAATGTTTTTTCAACAGAATTGCCAAAACCCCGGAGCCGGTGCCCACATCTACCACCTTTTTTATCTCATCTCTATGCTCTTCAATAAACTGAATCGCCTTTTCCAATACTACTTCGGTATCGTCCCGGGGAATTAAAACCCCCTCTTTAATAAAAAATCTCTCCCCATAAAAGTAGACCTCTTGGAAGATATACTCCAATGGATACCCTTGGAGGGTTTTTTGGTAGATATTTCGGGCTTCCAATGGAACTTCAATATCTCCGTAAAGGTAAAGCCACCCTTCATCTTTCCCCATCACTTTCCTCAAAATATATTTGCCGTTGGGGAGTTTAAGAAATTCGGAAATTTTCACAGGTAAACCCTTTTGCGGAAAGTAAATATACTTATAACCCAGAAAATTAAAGGTATAGTTAATCCTATGTAAAGATTTTTATTCTGTTGGGCAATTAAAAGATAAATTACCAGTAACCCTATCGCCTCCAATAGGGGGTGGCGGTTCTGGTGGAGTCGGGGGTGGTAGAAGGAAATAGCCGGAATAAAGAGGAGGAGAGCCAATGGAAGAAGAGCCAACGGCAGGTAGGTGGCAAAAAAGTTTCTGTTTTGGTCAAGATACTTTTTAAAGTCGAAAATGGAGATGGAGGTTTGGGGGATTTTGTGGTTAATTACCATCTCTTTGAAAGAGAGGGTGAAATTTTTGTCCATTTTGTAAAGCTCTCCCCGGTTGAGGAAAAAGCGGATATACCCCCCTTTGGAAATCATTCGCCCCTCTTCTCCAATTACAAACTGGTTACTTTGGCGGTTGTAGAGATAAATCCCTTGGAAGTTGTCATTCTCTTTCCTCTCCAAAAAGAGACTCCATTTTCCCAATTGTTGGGAGATTCTTTTACTTTGGAGGTTAAATTTTGCCTCCTCCTTTTTTATCTCCTTTAAATTATCAAATCGATTTTTGGCGTAGGGGATAGAGAGGAAAAGAAAGAGGAGATTGGCAATTGTAATTGCAACCCCAATCAATCCTACCCCTTTCAAAATCCCCAATGGGGAGACCCCTGCCGAAAGGAGGGCTATCAACTCTTGGCTTTCACTCAATTGGGAGTAGGCGGAGACTGCCCCCAAAAAAAAGGAGATGGAAAGGGAGATAAAGAGAATTTGGGGAAGGGTCAAAAGGTAGAGACTTCCCAATTCCAAAAAGGTGATTTGAACAGATGCGGTCATATTGGAAATTACGATAATAAAAATGATGGAAGTTATCAGAAACATAACTAAAAAAATGTTCCAAAAGGAGCTAAAAAATTCCCGGATTGTAAACGATACTATTTTACCCATATAACCTACTCCATAGTTGGAGGAATTGGGGTTGAAAAAGCCAAACCAAAAAGGTTCCCAACGCCAAAAAAGGAATAAAAGGCAACTCCATCTCCTCTTTAATTAGTCGATGATAGAGGGAGGGGAGAAGGGCAAGTCCCGCCCCCACCACCACCGCCACCAAAGCCAGTTTAACTCCCAATAACCCTCCCATTGTGCCGGCGACAATTATATCCCCTTCTCCTAAAGTTTCCCTCCCAACCAGAAAGGAGGTGTAAAATCGGAGAAGGGAGACCCCTCCCACCAAGAGAAGGGCGTTGATAAAATTATCGATAACCGCCGGGGAAGAGAAAAAAGAGAGGGTCAAAGCCAGTAAATTTAAACTATCTGGCACCGCTTTATAGTCCAAATCAATTACCGACAAAGCCAATAATGTGGCAAAAATTGCAAAAATTATTAAAGTAAAGATGGTAAGCTCTCCACTCCGCCAATAGACCAAAACCGCCAAAACTCCTCCAATCAATTCAATAATCGGATATCGGATAGGAATAGGGTGGGAGCACTCTTTACACTTCCCTTTTAGAATAAGCCACCCCAATAGGGGAATATTGTAAATTGGTTTAATGGGGGTTTTACAATAGGGGCATCGACTGGAGGGGTAGATAATACTCAAGCCCCGGGGCACCCGATAGATAACCACATTTAAAAAACTTCCTATAATAGCTCCTCCCACAAACACAAAGAGGTATATCACCCACTTATCCATCGGTCAACCGCTTTTTTTATTCCCAATTTTAGCAGAAGTTCCATTAAATCTGGGAAGAGATTGGAAAAGGGGGAGAAAAATGGGAGGAAGTAACTCTAAATTAACTTAATTTAAGTTAAAATAGGTGGGGAAACAATCAGTGGTAAATCTCTGTTATCAAAAATATTTAGTGACACAAGGGCAAGTTTCTTCCATTTGGTATAATTAAAAACCCCAGTGGGCAAAAAAATGGAGAATTCTATTGGGTAGTTTATCCAAAAAATGGAGAAGAAAATTCTTAAAGAGGAGGTAAGAGAGAATGAAAATGGAAAATAATCATCAATTACCGGCGGAATTGCCAATAATAGAGATTAACGAATTGGTATACCCTTTCAGTATTGTGCCCATCTTTTTGGAGAAAAAACGGGATATTGAAAAAGTTCAGGAAGCGATGGAGAAAAATCTCCCCCTCTTTGTGGCGGTAAAGGTGGAAGAGGGAGAGTATGGAACTTTGGGAACCATAATCCGGAAGGTTCAAGTCGAAAAAGGGAAAGTAAAAATCCTCTTCCAAGGGGTTAATCGGGGAAAGATTGAAAAATTGAAGGAGAGTGGAGATTATGGTTTAATCTCCCCGGTGGAGCCAATAGAGGGAGATCCCCGGGAGATTCAGATATTGGTTGATGAGCTAAAAGAGGTAATTAGAGAATACAACAAAATTAATGCCCATTTTCCTTTGGAGTTTATAAAAATTTTGGAGAGCAACCGCCCCGATAGGGCGGTGGATATTATCGTCTCCTCCCTCAAATTGGAGTTTGATAAAGGGTATTCCATTTTCAAAGAGAGGGAGGTGAAAGCCCGGTTGGTAAAACTTTTAAGTTATCTCAAAGAGGAGATAGAGACCTTTAAAATCCGAAATGAGCTCTCCAAAAAGGTGATGGAGGAGGTTCAAGAGGCAAATCGGGAACATATTCTCCGGCAACAACTGAAAATTATCCAACGGGAGTTGGGGCTTACTACCGAATTTGAAGAGGAGACCCAAGAGTATTGGAAAAAGTTGGAGGAGTTGAAGCCCCATATGCCCGAGGGTGCGTATAAAGAGATAAAAAAGCAGATTGAACGGCTCCAGAGAATGCACCCCGATATGGCGGAGGCGACCGTTACCCAAAATTACATCGAATGGGCTTTGGAGGTTCCCTTTGGGAAGTATGCCCGGGAAGAGTTTGATATTAAAGAGCTCAAAGCCCGACTGGATAAGGACCACTACGGGTTAAAAAAGCCCAAAGAGCGGATTATTGAACATTTTGCCGCCAAAGAGTTGGCGGAAAAACGGGGGAAGGAGTTCTCCGGAGCTATCCTCTGTTTTGTGGGACCTCCCGGGGTGGGGAAAACCAGTCTTGCCAACTCCATTGCCAAAGCGTTGGATCGGGAGTTGGTGCGAATTGCGTTGGGGGGATTGGAAGATGTCAATGAACTCCGGGGGCATCGGCGGACTTATATTGGCTCAATGCCGGGGCGAATTGCCCAAGGGTTGATTCAGGCTAAAGAGATGAATCCGGTAATGGTGTTGGACGAAATTGACAAAATCGCCCGCTACAAAGGAGACCCGACCGCCGTTCTTTTGGAGATTTTAGACCCGGAACAGAATAGTAAATTCCGCGACCTTTACCTCAACTTCGATATAGATTTGAGTAAAGTCCTCTTTATTGCCACCGCCAACAACCCCAGCACAATTCCCGCCCCCCTCCGGGACCGAATGGAGTTGATCTATATCGATAGTTACACCCCCTATGAGAAACTTCAAATTGCCAAACGCTATTTAATTCCCCAAGAGATGGAAAAACACTCTTTGAAAAAGAGCGAAATCTCCATTTCCGACCGGGCTCTGGAGGAGATTATCGATAAATACACCAAAGAGGCGGGGGTTCGGGAACTCCGGCGGATTATTGCCAAAATTATGCGACGGGTAGCGGTAGAATTACTGGAGGGGAAAAAACAGGTTCGGGTTACAATCCGGAATTTGAAAGAGTTTCTCAAGCGGAAATACTCCGGAATTGAGCCTATCGACAAAAAACCCAAAGTGGGAGTTGTCCACGGGTTGGCGTGGACTCCGGTGGGAGGAGATATTCTCCCGATAGAGGCAGTCAAATATCGGGGAAAAGGGGCAATTACTATTACTGGACATTTGGGTGATGTAATGAAAGAGTCCGCCCATATCGCCTTTACTTTGGTAAAAGTGCTTTTGGATAATAAAAAATTGAAACCCAAAGAGGGGAAAGTTACCAAAAAAGGGGTGCCTATCTATTCCCTCTACAATCTCCATATCCATTTCCCCGAAGGGGCAATTCCCAAAGATGGTCCCAGTGCCGGAATTGCCATTACCACCGCTTTGGCGTCCCTTTTCAGTGGAAAAAAGGTGCGGGGGGATTTGGCAATGACCGGGGAAATTACCTTAACCGGAGAGGTTTTACCGGTAGGTGGAATCCGGGAAAAGTTGATAGCTGCCTACAAAGCCAAAATTTCAGAGGTCCTTTTGCCGGTTAAAAATTATGAACGGGATTTGGAGGAGTTACCCGATGAGGTAAAAGAGGGGTTAAAAATTACCCCGGTTAAAAGAATTGAAGAGGTTTTGGAAAAAGCCCTAATTTAACACTTTTTTTCTCCCTTTTTCTCCCCAATTGACACACTTTGGCACTTTTTTGGCACTTTTCTCCAGTTAATGTCCATTTACCCTTTATCTTTAAATTTCAACTTACTTGGCGGTAAGATGGTAAAGTAACTTGACAAACATTTGCTAAATTATTATAATCCCCCAAAATCAAACTCAAGGAGGCACCTATGAAAAAATTACTCACCTCTCTGGTAGCAGTGGGATTGTTGGTTAGCTCCCTCTCCGCAGATGCCAAGACCGAAAAGACCAACAAAGAGTCCATTGCCCAAGCCAAAAAAGAAGCCCGAAATGAAAGCCATCTGGTAAAAGAGGCTATTAAAGCGGTAGCTTATACCCAAGAAGCCCTATTTGCACTCCAAAAAGGGGACACCAAAAAGGCGAAAGAGGCTCTCAAAAAAGCCAGTGGAGAATTGACTTTAATTCTCAATGCCCCCAAAGCTCCATATCTTTTGCCGGTAGATATCCGGATTCAAGCAGTCCAATTTTTGGGAGATGAGAAAAAAATTAAAGCCCTCGTAGAAGAGGCAAAAAAATTGGTTGATGAAAATCGACTCCCTGAAGCCCGGCAAGTCCTCAACACCCTCCGGAGTGAGATTGTAATTAAAACCATCAACTTGCCTTTAGCCTCCTATCCCCAAGCTATCGCTTTGGCAGCCCGGTATCTCAATGAAGGAAAAACCAAAGAGGCGGAAGATGTTTTGAAAATGGCTCTCTCCACTCTGGTAGAGATTGATACCATTATCCCAATCCCATTGGTAGAAGCCCAAGGATTGGTAGAAAAAGCAAGCCAATTGGTTAAAACCGATAAAAAAGAGGCTCTGGTCTATCTGGAAGAGGCGAAAAAAGCTCTCCAACGGGCTCAACTTTTGGGATATGTCAGTAAAAGCTCCACCACTTACAAAATGTTGGAAGATGCAATTGACAAACTTATGTCTGAAATTAAAAAAGGTAACAAAACCGGCGGACTCTTTGAAGATCTCATCAAAAAACTCAAAGAGTTCAAAGAGAAAGCTATCACCTCCACCCGGGGATAATCTCCCCATCTCTTCTTTCTATCCAAATTGGGATTGTTGGAGCCCTTTTTCCGGTGTAAAATTTGGATTTATTTTAATCTCTTTCCCCCAATCTTTTAAAGGTTGCTTTTCTAAAATTTGAAGAGAGGTAGATTCTGAAGATACTCCAATGATGGAGATTGGGTAGGAGATTGGGTAGAAAATTGGAAAATTTGCTTCTTTAAATAAAAGAGAGACTCTTTTGCCCAGTGGAGAAAGACTCCCCTTTGGGGGAAGGAAAAAGAGTTAAAGATCCTCTATTTCAACTGGATAGAAGTGGGGTTTCCTTTGAACCTCCCCTTTGGCAAGGTAGAGATTTTTTCCTTTGATTTTAATTTTATCCCCCTCTTTCCAAATTTCAACCTCCGGTTTAGAATTGTTGATATTGACCACCCGGGCAACCCAGAAGATAAAACACAATTTTTGGAGAGTTTCCCGGGAAGGGAGGAGTTTTTTAAACTTTTCTATCTCTTTTTTCTTAATCTCCCGTTTTTTATGGAACCGGATAATTTTGGAGATTAAGAGTCTATCTTGATGGCTAAAGCCGTAATTGAGGGAGTTGAGGAGGATATAGTCGGTATGTTTATGGCTTTCATAAAAATCTATCAAATTGCCGGCTCGGGAGAGTTTGAGGGCGTAGGCAAGGTGGGAGCGGTATTTCTCTTTCAATTCCCACTCATCTTTTAAAAGGTCAAAGAGTCGATTGGCTATTTTTATTTCGTAACTTGCCAAGGAGGTGTCGATATTGTAAATATCGATAATAGTTCTGACCGACGGGTTAAAGTTTCCGGGGAATCGGTATCCACTATTCCGGAGGAGGTCCCGGAGAAAGACCCCTTCCCGGACTCCAACCCCACTGGTGATAACCTCTTCTCCCCGGAGTTCGTCCAACAGGAGTCGGAAAATTAAAATTCCCTCCCGGATTGTGTCCACCCGGTCAGGTTTAACCCCCAATTTCAGAAGTTTTTTATCGGAGGCGTAAATTACCTCCTCCATAAACTCCAGTTCATCTTCCACTTTGTAGGTGTAGCCGTGGAGGATATCCAAAGGATACTCATTTTTTTCCATCAAAAGTTTACTGAATGCCCGGATACTCCCCCCAATTCCGAAAATGGTTTTGTGGTGATACTCCCCCTTCAATTTTTTAAACTCCTCCTTAATATACTCCTTTGCCCCTTCAATATCCCCCCGTTCAAAAAAGAGCTCTTTGAGGCGGACGGTTCCCAATTTGAGGGAGATGGCTTTAACTACCCGGCGATTTTGAATTAAGGTTACTTCCGTGCTTCCCCCTCCAATATCTACCCCAATCCCATCTTTTTTGTAGAGGAGGTTTGCCACCGCAATTCCGTCCAATTCCGCCTCCCGGGTTCCGTCGATAACCTTAATCTGGAGTCCCAACTCCCGTTTTACCCGGGAAAGGAAGTAGGAGCGGTTGGGGGCGTCCCGGACTGCACTGGTGGCAACTGCCAAAATTTTCCGGGCTTTATGGGATTTGGCTATTAGAAGAAATTCCCGGAGGGCTTTCAATGCCCTTTCGATGGCAAACTCTTGGAGGTTTCCATTGTTGAGGTAGGCACCTTCACTGATTCTAATTCTACTCTTCTCCTCCCGGAGGAGGTAAAAACCAAACCGGCTGGTCCGCCGGTAGATGGCTATCCGGGCGGAGTTGGAGCCGATATCAATTACTGCGGTTACTTTTGCCATTTTTATAGCTTTTTTTTAAAAAATTTAGCCGAGGAGATTAAGAAGAACTATCGCGACTATGGAGATATTTGGCTTTCAATTTCAATTCTTTGGCACTTTCCACATTATCCGGGTCTGGGACAATTGCGTCTACCGGACACGCCTGAACACATTGGGGTTCCCCTCCATACTCAATACACTCTGTGCAAAGGTCTGGGTCAATTACATAGATGGGGTCTCCCGGTTCAATCGCTCCATTGGGACACTCATCTACACAAGCATCACAGGCGATACACTCTTCAGTAATCATTAAAGACATCTGCTACTCCTTTGGGTAACAAAATTTATAGCCTCTCCGGCGTATGGTCTCTATTGTAGCAATTTTGAACCGTTTGTCAACTTTTTTTCGAATGGTATTGATATTAACTTCAATCACATTTTGACTTACCAAATCGGGGTCTTCCCAGAGGGAATGGAGAAGTCTCTCTTTGGTAATAACTTGATTGGGGTGGCGGGCGAGATAGAGAAAAAGCTCAAAGGCTTTCCCTTTAAGTCCCACCTCTTCCCCTTTAAAATAAACTTTCTCCTCTTTGGGTTTAATTACCAAATCCTTTATCCGGAGTGTGTCCCCTTCCCATCTCCGGAGATGGACATTGATTTTGGCTTTAAAAAGTTCCCAGTTTATGGGTTTTCTCAAGTAGTCGTCGGCTCCCATTTTTAACATTTTAATCTCTTCTTCCACCGACTGGTTGGAGGAGAGAATTAAAATTTTTGTAAAAGGGTCGTGGAGGCGGGTGGAGGAGAGAAGGGTGTAGATGGCAGGATAGAAATGGTCACTATCTATAATTGCCAAATCATACTCCCCCCGGACCTCCAAACAATATTTTCCGTCCTTTAGGGAATAACTCTCCTCAAATTTGGAAATTCCAAGGGAGAGAAGTGCCGATTTTATCTCCTCCATCAACTTTTTGTCCGGTTCGATAATTAAAAACCGCATCTATTTCAACTCCTTTGAAATGGATAGTTACCCTCCGCCTCCTCCTTCTCCTCCTTCTTTTTTCCAAAATTTGGGTCGGGGAATTTGAAAAATTATAACAAAGTTAAAAGAATCTTAAAATTTCCACACAAGGGAGAGCATCTTTGAGGACATTGGGTTTACATATCTGGATATAGAGCCTCTTCATTTGGGGATACTTCTCCACCAATACCGCTTCCAGTGCATCTAAAGCCTCTTCCAACAGATGGAATTGCCCTTCAGTAATTAAAATTTTAATGGTTCGGGCAACTTCTCCATAATCGATATACTCCCCTTTTGAGGGGTAATCGATGGAGCAATTGACCACAACGGGTTGCTTTATCTCCCGCTCCCACGGCTCAATTCCGATAATGGTTTTAAATACCAACTCCTTTAACAATAGTCGATACATACCACCTCCTCTATCCGATTCTCCCCGGAGGGGAGGAGAGAAGTATGCCATCTCTTTTTTATCTCTTCTTTAATTTTCTTTAACCTTCCAACAGATATTTCAAAATCCCCATTCTAACCGCCACCCCATTTTTTACCTGTTCCAAAATTAGAGAATTCTCCCCCTCTACAACCTCATCGCTCAACTCCACATTCCGATTGACCGGTCCCGGGTGGAGAATTACTATAGACCGCCCCTTCAATTTTTCCCCATTGATTTGATAGAGAACTGCAAAGTCGTGGAGGGAGGCAAAGGTGGGGGAATGGTGCCGTTCGGTTTGGGTGCGGAGGGCGATAACCCCATCAACCTTATCCAATACTTCCTCCAATTTATAACTTTTGGGAAGGGGAAGTTGGGGTAAAAATTGGGGAGGACCCACCAGAGTAACCTCCACCCCAAACCGGGTTAAAAGTTCAATATCGGAGTTTGCCACCCGGCTATTTCGAATATCCCCTACTATTGCTATCTTTTTCCCTTTTACATCTCCCCATTTCCGCCGGAGGGTGAAAAGGTCTAAAAGGGCTTGGGTCGGGTGTTGATGGGCTCCGTCGCCTCCATTGATAATTACACTATGGCGGAGATATTTGGAAAGCAACTCCGGAACCCCTGCCCACCGGTGGCGGACTACAATCGCATCGGGTCCCATTGCGTCCAAATTGGCGGCGGTATCAAAAAGGGTCTCCCCTTTGGAGGTGGAACTCCGCTCCACATCTAAATTTATCACCTCCGCCCCCAACTTTTTTGCCGCCATTTCAAAACTACTCCGGGTGCGGGTGGAGTTTTCAAAAAATACATTAATTACCACTCTCCCTTTCAACTCCCCATTTCCTCCCCTCTCCAAAAACTCCTCCGCATACTCAAAAATTTTCTCCACTTCCCAATTTTCCAAATCCCCGATTGAAGTTAAATGTTTACCCACAGAGACTCCTTTTGGTTATTTTTGCCCTCCCAAATTCCATTTTCCCCCTCTTCCCCCTTCTCCACTTCTCCAAATCATATCAATTTTTCCGGTGGGAGAAAAGGTAAAATTGAAAAGTTTTTTTGGGAGAAAAGCGATAAATTGGAAAAGGAAAAAATAGAAACTCTTTTTTCCATATTTACAACCCTCTCCCAAAAAAAGAGAAGAAAAGGAGAAAAATGGCACAGGAAAAAATTTCCAAATTGATTGGACTTTTTGCCGACAAAATAGAAGAGAGCGATGCCATTTTGATAACCGCCGGGGCAGGAATGGGGGTCGATAGTGGGCTTCCCGATTTCAGGGGGGTCGAGGGGTTTTGGAGAGCTTATCCAATTGCCAAAAAGTTGGGACTCCGGTTTGAAGAGTTGGCAAACCCCTATTGGTTTGAAAAAGACCCCCATTTGGCGTGGGCATTTTATGGACATCGGCTCAATCTCTATAGAAAAACCCAACCCCATCGGGGATTTAAAATTTTGCTAAATCTCCCCTATCCCAAATTTGTATTTACCTCCAATGTCGATGGACAATTCCAAAAAGCGGGGTTTCACCCGGGGAAAATTGTAGAAATCCACGGCTCAATCCACTATCTCCAGTGCACCCTCCCCTGTAGAGAGGAGATTTGGGAGAATCGGGAGGAGATAGAGATTGATATGGAAAATTTCCGAGCCCTCAATCTCCCCAAATGTAAATTTTGCGGAAGGGTCGCCCGCCCCAATATTTTAATGTTCGGGGATTGGAATTTTGTAGAAGTGAGGGTAAATCGACAACTCCTCAATTTTGAAAAGTGGTTGGCAGAAATGGAAGGGAAAAAAATTACTATCATTGAAATAGGAGCCGGAAAAGCGGTGCCTACAATCCGCCGATTGGGGGAGAAGCTTAGACGTCAAATGGGAGCAACTTTGATAAGAATCAATCCCCGGGAACCAGAAGGGGGAGATATTCCAATTCCATTGGGGGCACTATCGGCACTGGAGTTTTTGGAGATGGAATTGAAAAAGCGGGGAGTAATAGAATAGGGGGAGGAGAGGAAATAAACAGGGAAAAAAAGAGAAAAAAGGAGAAAGGGAGAAGGAAATTCTCTTCCCCTTGGGGGAGATATTTCTATTTCCACAAGGGATATGGGGTAGTATCGTCCCACTTTTTAGGTTGATAGAGAAGGTCTTCCATCAATTGGTCAGGGAGGGTAATGGATTGGATTTGGGAGCCATCGGGGGAGAGATACCAATAGTAGAGTTGCCGGAGAAATTTTCCCCGGAATAGAGTTTCTATCTCCTCTATCTCTTCCAATTGGGCAGAATTTTCCACAATCAAAATGGGATAACGGAGTTTTTTAAACCACTCCGCCGGCTCTGGGGGAATGGGAGTGGCAAGAAGTTGGCGATAAAAGGAGAGGGGTGCCAAAAGGAGTTGGAGATTTTGACGGAAAACCCTTTTGGCTATAGGTGCAGGCTTAAATTTACTCAAATCTTCAATTTTTCTACCCATTTTCTCCCACTCTTTTACTACCCCCTTTACCGGCGGAGGCAACTCTCCCCAAAAACCTCCCCCGGTGGAGATGGGGTAAAGTTGAAAAAGCTGAAGGGTTGTGAGGGTTGGAGAAGAGGGGGAGTTGGAGGGGGTATAGGGGGAAGAGGGAGAAGAGGGGGAAGAGGAGGAGGCTCCAAAAAGATGGAAATGATACCCTTTCAAACTCTCCCCTACCAATTGAAAAACCTTTTCCCGGAGTTGGGTAGTAGTGGTGGTGGGGGGAAGGGGATTCCCAAAGGTTATTTCCATAATTTTGTCCCTTTTGAAAGGGAAAGGGGCGTAGGAAAATTTACTTCCCCACCCCCCCCAAATTCCGAAGGGGAGAATTTTCAAATTTTCCACACTCCCAATCCCCCTCCGCCACCCTTCCCGGAAAAGGGAAAGATGTCCGTTTCGGGTCAAATGTCCCTCCGGAAAAATGCAAACCCAATCTCCATTTTGGAGAGCTTGCTCCATTGCTTGGAGTCCCTTTTTTGCCCCCAAAGGGGAGATGGGAATGACATTGAAAAAAGCTAAAAAAGGGCGGAGATACCAAATTTTCCAATAGCTTCTATCAATAACAAACCGGAGGGGACGGGGGGAGAGAAATTGGAGAATAAGCCAGTCAACTTTGGACTGGTGGTTTCCTATCAATAATACCCCTCCGGGGGAGGAAGGAAAATTTTCCAAACCTCTCCCTTTTACCTGAAAAAGGAGAGGGACTGGAAGTTTTAAAATTCCCATTGCCACTTCCCGGCGATATTCCATTAAAAAATAGAGGGCAAAGAGGAGAGTAACTCCCCCTGTCAACAAAAAGAGGGGAGGGGAGGTAACTCCCCATTGGGCAAGTAAAAGCCCAATTATTAAAGCCCCCGCCATTGCCAAGTATTGATAAAAATTGCTCTGGGCTAACACCTCCCCCAATCGGGAGTTGGGGGTCAATTCCTGAATTAAAGCGTTTAAAGGCACCAGAAAAAGGGCTCCCCCCACCCCAAAGAGGAAAAGAGCCCCTCCAATTGGAAAAAGGGAAGAGAGAAAGGGAATTATCCCCAAACTCCCCGCCATTAAAAAGCCCCCCAGTGGCACCACTCCCACCCCTCCCCTCTCCCCTATTTTTCCCAACAGAATTCCTCCTACCCCCAACCCAATTCCGCTTAACCCCAATAGAAGTTGAGGTATAGCACTATTGGTAATATCCAAACTCCCTTTTAAATACTCCCCAAAAATGGAGGTAATAAGTTGGGAAACCCCCCAAAAGAGAGCCAACCCCCCCATCGCTTCCACAATCCTTTTCCGATGCTCCCCTTCCCAAATTTTGGAGAGTTTGCCCCCTTTTCTTCCCTCCTTCCCTTTTTTCTCTTTTCCCCCTTCATCACCCTCTTTGTGGATATTTTCCCCTCCCTTCTCCCCTTCCTTTTCTATTTCCCATTCCTTTTCCCCTTCCCTTTCCTTTCCTTTTTTCACAATTTCCTCTTCCCTTTTACCTCTTTTCGCCAATTGGAAAGCCAAAAAAGCTTCCAATACCCCCGCCCCCACCAACACAACCCCTATAGGAAAGGAGGCGGAAAGAATCTCCTCCAATCTTCCTTTTCCCCCGGCAATTTTTTCAAATAGAAGGGAATAGAAGAGAATCCCCCACAAAATTGCTCCAATGGTTATCCCTTGCACCAATCCATTTATTTTAATTAGCCCCATCTCTCCAAAAAGCTCTTTAATGAGGGCATATTTTGCTGGAGAGTAGAGTGCACTCTGGAGGGAGATGAGAAAAAGTCCCACCACCGCCCCTATCCAATTGCCACTCCAAAGGGAGAGGGTGAAAAGGAGAAGTAGAGGCACCGTTGCCAGAGCAGACCATTTAACTATTTCCAATCTGGAAAAGCGGGTAGAGAGCCAACCGGCAGGGAGGTAGAAGAGAATAAAAGGGAGAAGCATCAAAAGCCCCAAAAGGGTAGTTGTAAAGATGAGTTGCGTTCCTTGGAAAATTTTAAAAAGGGTATTTTGAAGAATAATCTTTACTCCCAAATCGGTTTGGGCGTTGAGGAAAATTATCCCCAAATAGGTAAAAAGAGGACTTTTTTTCTCCAAATTATCTTTTTTTCCCATTGAACTATTTCTCCTTTCCAACTTTTGGATATTTTGAGCCCCTTTTTACCTATTTTCACCAAAAAACATTGTAAAATTCCCCAATAGAAGGGGAGCGATAAAAAAGAGATATCACTCCAATATTGTCGTAAAATAAGCCAATTTAAACTTTTTTCACTATAATTTTATAGGATAACCACTTCTTAAGGAGTCGAATGTGAAGAAATTGTTGTTATTTTTTTCTCTATTTTCTGCTTTAGTCTGGGGGGTTACATTAAAAATATATAGCCTTAATATGACCGATGAGATGCTTTACCGGGATATCAAACAAAAGTTTGAAGCTCTCTATCCCAATATTCAACTCCTTATCTTGAGAAATTTAGATTATTTTGCCCTCCAAAAGAAAATTTACACTTGGCCCAGAGATGAAGATGTGGTAATTACCTTCTACTCCCAAATTGCCCCCCACAAACGACTCTTCCAATATATTCAATCTATCGGAAAAGGATATTTGGCAATCTATTCCAGAAATAGAAAAAATCCTGTAACTCTCCAAAATCTACTAAATCAACCTAAAATTGTTTTACCGGACCAACACAATCCAGTGGGATTGGCTACCGCCTATGCCCTTTACAACTACTATCGGAGTAGAGAAACATTAATGGCTCTCTATAAGAAGTGTCCAATTTTCCCCTATTCCGCTATAGATGTGGTCAAAATGGTAAAATATCGTCCCGATATTACGGCAGGAATCAGTTGGTTCCCCTATAGTAAATGGAAAAGGTATGGATTTTACAAATTGAACGCCTTTTTTATTCCCACCAAATATTACCGCCCCCCTGTATTGGTGGCAGCTATCAACCCCAACCCCGATATGATGCTCCCCAAAAAATTGACCCTCGAAGAGAGAACCGCAAAATTTGAAGCCGCCAAAACCTTTATCGATTTTCTAATCTCCCCCCAAGGTCAACGGATTTTGAGAAAATGGGGATTTTAATAATTTAACCCCTATGGAAAGACTCCTTTTTACCCCCTTTTTTCCTTCAATCCTTACACTTTCACCCCTTAAATCTCCCCTTTTTAGACGAAAATCTTCCTCTTTTTTGAAAAAAAGGGGAAATGGAGTCTCCCACCTCCTCTTTTATCCCGGTGAGAAAGAGGGAAAAATTAGACCAGAGAGAAGAATTGAACCTACTCTACCTCCCCAAGTAGCTTTAATAGGATTTGGGTGCAATTTGGGAGATTGTCCCCGACGATTCCGGAAACTTTATTCCTATTTGAAAAGGTATCGCTATTTTCGCCTCCTTGCCACCTCTCCCCTCTATCTCAACCCCCCTTTCGGTTATCTCAATCAGCCCCATTTTTGGAATGGAGTTCTTCTCCTCCAAACCCACCTGACCCCCCATCAACTCCTCTCCCATTTATTGAGGATAGAGAAAAGATTTGGACGCACCCGGGAATTTAAAAATGCCCCCAGAACTTTGGATTTAGACCTTTTGGCAATGGGAAAATGGCAAATCTCCACCCCCAAATTGACCCTTCCACATCGGGGATTGACCTCCCGATTGTCAGTTCAAATCCCCCTTCTCCTTTTGGGAAAGGGAGTGGCTCAAATCTCCACCCAAAAGAGGAATTTTCCCCTGTTTTAACTCTATTTTTCTTCCCCTATTCCATATTTTCCCCCTTTTCTGTTTTTTTCTATTGCCTCTCTTTTCAGACCGACCCAAAGAGGAGAAAAAAGGAGGAAAAATTGGAAGGAGAGAGAACTCCTCTTTTTATCGTCGGAAAATAAACAGATAAAGTGTAAACGATGGAAAACCCCTTTTTTTGGTCTTTATCGGTCAGTGTCCAACTATTGGAGAGAATCTAAATTTCCAAAAGTAAATCCCCAAAGGAGTAAAGGATAAAATATCCTTTTGGGTAAAAAAGCCCCCCACCAAATCGGTTGACAATTGGACAATTTATTGGCTCTCTTCTTTGATAAACTCCACCTAAAGAAGGGTAACAATTATTAATTGAGGTTGCTTCTCCCTCTTCCTTTCCTTGCTTTTGGTGAACTTTTTTGATAGAATTCCCTCCGTTAATGGAAAGTCCCCATCGTCTAGTGGTCTAGGATACCGCCCTTTCACGGCGGCGACACGGGTTCGAATCCCGTTGGGGACGCCACTTCAACCCGAGGTGAGGTAGCTCAGCTGGTGAGAGCGCCGGTCTCATAAGCCGGAGGTCGAGGGTTCGACTCCCTCCCTCACTACCAACCGAAAAAAACTATTTCACTTTTACTTTTAACCCCTTCAAAAACTCTCCTACAAATTTTCCCCTTTAATAGATTTTTTGGCAGAATAGAGCCCACAGAAAAGTGTTAAAGAATTTGGTAAAAAAAAGGGAGATAGGTGAAAAAACGGCTTTTTATCCAAACCTTTGGGTGTCAAATGAATGTAAAGGATAGTGAGCATATTATTGGGGAGTTGGAGGAGGAGTATCAATTGACCGACAATCCCCGGGAGGCGGATTTGATAATTGTAAATACCTGTTCAGTCCGGGAGAAACCGGTTCAAAAACTCTTTTCCGAATTGGGTGCCCTCCGGAAGGTGAACCCTTCCGCCCGGTTTGGGGTGTGTGGGTGCACCGCCTCCCATATGGGAGAGGAGATTTTGAAGCGGGCTCCCTTTGTCTCCTTTGTGTTGGGAGCCCGGAATGTGAGCCGAATCCGGGAGGTTGTCAATCAAAATGGGGCAGTAGTTACCGATTTGGATTTTGATGATACCACCTACCCCTACAAAAATTGGAGAAAGTATAAATTTAAAGATTTTGTCAATATTATGGTGGGGTGTGATAAAAAGTGCACCTATTGCATCGTCCCCAAAACCCGGGGAAAAGAGCTCTCCATTCCAATGGATCTAATTTTGAAACGGGTGGAGGAGCTTGCCCAAGATGGGGTAAAGGAGATAACCCTTTTGGGGCAGAATGTCAACAATTACGGCAAAAGATTCTCCCAACCCCACCCCAAAGTAGATTTTACCGACCTCCTCCGGGAGGTTACCAAAATCGATGGGATTGAAAGGGTTCGGTTCACTTCTCCCCACCCCCTCCACGCCGATGATAGATTTTTGGAGGAGTTTGCCACCAACCCCAAAATTTGCAAACATATCCACTTTCCCCTCCAGAGTGGGAGTAATAAGATTTTAAAATTGATGAAAAGGGGGTATACCAAAGAGTGGTTTCTCAATCGAATCTCCAAACTCCGGCAAATTCCAGATGTGGCAATTTCCACCGATATTATTGTGGCATTTCCCGGGGAAAATGAAGAGGATTTCCAAGAGACTTTGGAGGTGGTGGAGAAAGCCCAATTTGAACAGATTTTCAGTTTTCTCTACTCCCCCCGCCCATTGACCGAAGCTATCCACCTCCCCAACCGGGTGCCCAAAGAGGTAGGAAAAGAGCGACTCTATCGGCTCCAGAATCTCCACCGGCAAATTTTGGAGGAGAATCAGACCCGCCATATCGGCAAAATCTATCCGGTATTGGTGGAAGAGCCGGGAATGGGAAAGAGCGACAACTTTTTTACTATCAAATTTACCCCTGCCTCCCCCCAGTTGGTAGGAGAGATTGTAAAAGTTAAAATTACCTC
>PUXY01000082.1 GCA_009659955.1 Campylobacterota bacterium
AGAAGGTATACCGCTTTTTACCCGGTTTCATCAAATGGGGTAGTGAGAAGTAGAGGGAGAGGACATCAAAATTTACCCAATAGGGGAGGGTGCGATTATACTCCAACTTTCCATTGAAGTAACGGAGTTTGTAAATTACATATTTTTTCCGGTCAAATTTGTAGATATACTTGTAAAATTTACTCCCCCGTTTGATGGTCATTGTGTAGGTATCTGGAACCAATACTCCCTTTACAACTTTTCCCTTACTTTCGAAGGTTTCCCGGAGATGTTTGGAGAGGCTTGCCACCATTCCCACCGCCCGGGTATCTACAAAAATCCGATACCGGTTTCCTTCTTTTTGATATGTTCCAGTGGCTTTTGCCACTTTTCCAAAAATTCCATATTTGGCTACATAAGTTCCAATCAATGTTTCCCCAAAGAGGGGTGCAACCAATCCCCCGGTCAAAAGGGTTGTTAGTGCAATTTTTTTCCACATTTTTTCACCTTTTTGCAGATTTGACTCCAATTGACTTGGAAAGTATGTTAAAAAAGAAAGATTAAAAAAATTTAACAGGGAAGGAAAAAAGGGGGTTATTTCAAATCCTCTTTCTCCATTCGGACATAATCCAACTCTTTGTAGAGGAGTATAAGTCCTTTTCCTTTCTTTTTGGATTTGTAGAGTGCCAAATCGGCTTTTTTAAATTTCTCCTCATAACTCAAATCCCGGTCGGCACAGACCCCTCCACTGATGGAGAGGAGTTTTTCCATTTCACTATCGAAACTCTCTTGGAAATCCCGGAGGGCTTTTTGGATATTGTAGAGGCGATTTTTTACCTCTTTTATCGGTTGCCGGGTGCAGATGATAAATTCATCTCCCCCCCATCGTCCTATCAAACTATCGGGGAAGTAACTCCGGAGGAGGTTGGAGAAGAATTTCAAAACCTCAT
Organism: Campylobacterota bacterium; assembly: GCA_009659955.1. Lineage (GTDB taxonomy): Bacteria > Campylobacterota > Campylobacteria > Campylobacterales > Nautiliaceae > PUXY01. The sequence continues at coordinate 930 of PUXY01000082.1, forward strand.
CTCCCTTTTCGTGCCCAAATTTGTCGTTGATATATTTGAAGTTATCCAAATCCACCAATACCAAAGCACATTTTCCTTTCATACTCTCTTGATAGAGCTTGGAGAATCCGCTCCGGTTGTAGAGGGAGGTCATTGGGTCTTTGAGGGCTTTCATTTCGGTCTCTTTGAAGAATCTCTCCAACTGGTCTGCCCGTTTTATCATAAAGAGATAGAAGAGAACCATAATAAAAATGCCCCCGATAAGTGCCCAAAGGGTATACTGGAGGAAGAGGGCTTTAAAGTAACTCCGGATTGGGAGCATTGCATTCTCAACCAATTGGTGAATTTCTTGACGATTGATTTTAATTCCATAAAAGATATGGAAAGGTTGAAACTCCCGATATACGATATCTTTTTGACTTTGAATAACCTCTTTGGGAGCCACAATTACATTGGGGAAGGATTTGAGGATTCGAATCAACTCCTCTTTGATAACCTCATTTTTTATCTTTTCTTGGGTATACCCCACCAGATAGAGGTCATATTTGGGATTGTAAATTACAAAGTAGTAATATCCGTTGACTATTTTTTCACATTGATGGAGAATAGATTTGGTGGGGTCGCAGGGTATAAATCCCCTTCTCCCCAAATCCATCAAAGAGGTGGAGGAGATTATTATCCCATCTTTGACCGCATATCCATCTAAATTGGGATTGGAAAGGAAAAAGGTATCGATTACTTGTTTGGTAATTTTGTTATCCAGTGTAATTAATCGATTGAGAGCTTTCAGATTGGCTTTTATCTCCAGAATTTTCCGCTCCACCAACTGCTCTTGAAGATTCCGATACCGCTTCTCCAACACCGAATTGATTACATTGACCAGATCCCGTCTCTCTTGCATTACCAGATTGTATTGGTAAGATTGGAAAAGCCCTTGAATCTCCTCCAATTTATCGGTAAAAAAGTTGTAGGTCACTACAATAAGGGTAATAATAAAAAGCGTAACTATCCCCACTGTAACTGCGACAAATTTTTTAACCATTGAAACCCTTTTAAGCCCAACTTGGAATTTGTTAAAAAATAGAATTTATCAATTTTTGTAGAAATTATATACAATTGCAAAACACCCTAATATTAGTTTACCTTTTGGAGATTAATTTGGGAAGGGGAGAGAGTAAGCGGGGGAAAGTTTTAGCCAAAACTTTGAAATAGAAAGGTTGTCAGATGGTTTTGAAACCCCACCAGGTCCCTTTTCTGGCAAGAAAAATAGCTTTGGCTCTTCTGGATTCCAAATTGGTGACTTTTCCCCAAACTTTGGAAAAAGCTCAACAGGAGATAGAGGATATTTTAATGGAAGATGTGGAGTGGGAACGGGAGATTGAAGAAAAAGCCCGGCAAATTCTGGAGGAGAAAGAGGAGGAAGAGGGGTTTGCTTTCTATTCAATCGATCGCCGGGAACTTTTTAGAATGATAAAGGAGCGGTTGGCAAAGGAGGAGGGGTTTAAGACCCGTTTCCAAGAGCGATGGGACGAGTTAAGCCTTTTTATTGTCCGGGAACTTTGGGATAAAGAGTTGATTGATTACGATGTCCGAGATGGGAAAATAAAAAATATTGTCTTCAAAACCATTGTTGACTTCCTCAATCGGGACAAAGAGATTCGTGCAAAAGTTTACGAAAAATTGGAAAATTATAAGCGGAAATTGATTCCCGGCACCGAGGAGTATGAACTTATATTTCAACAACTCTATCAACAGGAGTTGAAAAAACACGGAATTATTTAGAAGAAGGAGAAAAATTGGGACAATAACGGGGGAGACCATATCCGGGGAATTACACACTCCGATAAACTGGAGAGGTTGAGGTAAAAGGGAAAATCCCAAAGAGAGCCAAAAACCTCACAAATAAATGGAGGAAGAGGGGAAAAAGGGTAAATTTTAAAGAGAAGGAGATGGGCAGATGGAAGTCTCTATTTTACTGGCAAATGGACTTTATCTCAAAGGGCGGAGTTTTGGGGCAGAGGGAACGGCGGTAGGGGAGATTGTATTCAACACCTCAATGACCGGTTACCAAGAGATTATTACCGACCCCAGTTATGCCGGACAATTTGTAGTTTTTACAATGCCGGAAATTGGGAATGTGGGGGTAAACCCCGATGATAATGAAAGCCGAAGGGCGTGGCTCAAAGGGGTGATTGTTAGGGAGTATGTGGAAAAATACTCCAATTTCCGCGGAAAAGAGAGTTTGGGGGAATTTTTGAAACGGGAAGGAGTTTTAGGAATTACCGATATTGATACCCGCCATTTGACCAAAACTATCCGGGACCAAGGGGCGATGATGATGGTTGCCTCCACCCAAATCCACGACCCCCAAGAGTTGGAAAAAATTTTGAAAAACTCCCCTACAATCCGCGAAATTGATTACATTAAAGAGGTAACCACCCCAGAGCCCTACACCCACCAAACCGGGGCGTGGGACGACCAAAAAATGGAGTATAAAGAGCCCCCCAAGGATTTAACCCCGATTTTGGTTTACGACTTTGGAGTAAAACGGAATATTTTAAACCTTTTGACCGAAGCGGGATTGGAGTGCCGGGTTGTCCCCGCCCATTTTCCCGCAGAAAAGGCGATTGAACTTTACCGGAAAGGAGAAATTTCCGGAATTTTCCTCTCCAACGGACCCGGCGACCCGTTGATTTTAAAGGAGGTCCACCAAAAAATTCAGAAATTTATTGCCGAAAAAATCCCAATGTTTGGCATCTGTTTGGGACACCAACTTTTGAGCATCTCCCACGGCTACCCAACCTTTAAACTGAAATTTGGACATCACGGAGGAAACCACCCGGTTAAAGGAAGCTCCACCGGAATGGTGGAAATTACCGCCCAAAACCATAACTATAATGTGCCGGAGGAGATTGAAAAAGTGGCAGAAGTAACCCACCGCAACCTCTTTGACGGCACCATCGAAGGGGTAAAATATAAAAACTCCCCAATTTTTTCAGTCCAACACCACCCCGAAGCCAGCCCCGGACCCCGGGAAAGCCGATATATCTTCTGGCAGTTTGCGGAGATGGTGAAAA
>PUXY01000083.1 GCA_009659955.1 Campylobacterota bacterium
CGTTTTGGTCCGTGGGCTCCCAACACCAAAAAGCTCTCCACATCGGCGGTTTTACTGGGACCAGCGATAAAAATTCCCGGGGAGTCTATCAATTTTACCCCTTCTATTATATCCCTCACCAGTTGGGAAGGGGAGAGAGTAATTACAACAATCTCCGGTAAAAAGAGATTTTGGGAGTAGTCGGTTACCCAAACCGCTCCCTCTTCCGCTATCCCAAATACTCCTTCAACTTCTTTCCAGTTGGGGGAGTCTGTCTCCAGACTCTCCTCCCCTTTCCAAATTTCTCCTCCATTTTTGACCCACATCTCTTCAAATTTCTTCCGGAGATGTTCCATTCCTCTTCTCCCCTTTGGGTGAAATTATTTTCAATCTTTCTTTTTTCCCTTTTTCCCTCTTTCCCTTTGAAAGGATTAAACCCTTTGAAAGGATTAAAAAGAGTAATTGAGGGCTACACTCCCCTTCCAAGTGGGAGTTTCTGCCGGGTAATCTGAGTCTGTTTTACTTCCCAAATAGATATATTCACCTCCCAACTCAATTTCAAAATGCTCTCCAATGTAAAATAGAGCTCCCACCCGGGCTCCCGCTCCGTGCCACCCCAACTCTTTAAACCCCTTCATATCAAAATCCACATAATGGTAACTTACTCCGATATAGGGGTGGAGATTGTTATTGACCCCCCAAATCCAATCTACATCTATAAAGTAATCCCCTATTTTGGTGGGGTATTTATCGGTTTTATTGGTGAGATAAGTTTTTTTATTGAAAATGGAGGCTCCCAAAGAGACCCTATTTCCCAAGTGTAATTGGTTGGGGAGATAAAAGTAGTATCCAAATTTGGCTCCTGCACCCGTATAATGGGTATTATCTCCTCCCCACGCGTGGTTTCTGATGTAATCTCCGGTAACTCCCACATAAAAAACCCTATCTTTTATATCTACTCCACTGGCAAGCACTCCCAAAAGAAGCCCTGAGAGAAGTAAACTTTTTCTCTTTTTCATCTGTTACCCTTTGGTAGATTGATTAAATATAAGTTTAGCAAATCAAAAGTTGGGGAAAAAGGAGAAGAAGGGAGAGTTAAATATCCAAATTTTCCACCTCTTTGGCGTGTTGTTGGATAAATTCCCGGCGGGGGGCGACTTCGTTCCCCATCAAAAGCTCAAATTTCTCTTGGGCTTTTTGGGCGTCCTCCATTGTAACTTTCAAAAGGACGCGGTTTTCCGGATTCATTGTAGTTTCCCAAAGTTGGTCGGGGTTCATCTCCCCTAACCCTTTGTAGCGTTGGATATCTGCCCGTTTCATCTCCTTTTGGAGGAGTTCTTCCAGAAGGGAGATGAGATCTTGCTCCACCTCTTTTTGATAGGGGGCAATGGTTTGAGCCAATTCCCGGGCTTCTTTAAAGTAGGGGTGGTTGAAGAGTCGGTCATTAATTATTACCTCTTCAATTCCCCGTTGGGTTTGGATATAGTAGCGGTCTCCACTTTTGGAAACCAATCTATATCCCCGTTCTTGGAGAAATTTTTCCAAATTATCGATAGTTCCCCCCTCAACCAAATAGCGGATAATCTCTTTAATTCCGAAAATTTTGCTCAATTTTTGGAGGAGGGAGGAGTAGAGGGCTACCTTTTCCAATAACTCTATCGCCTCCTTCTCCTCCCACGGGAGTTCCAGATTTTTAATTCCCTCCTCAATCAAAAGTCGATTCAATGCCCGGTCATCTTTCAAATAGACCTCTTTTTTTCCCTTTTTGTAGCGGTAGAGGGGAGGTTGGGCGATAAAGAGGTGCCCTTTTTCTATCAACTCCGGAAAATGGTTGAAAAAGAAGGTCATAATGAGGGTTTGGATATGGCTTCCGTCCACATCGGCGTCGGTCATAATTATTACTTTATGGTAGCGGAGTTTCTCCAAATCAAAATCCTCCCCAATTCCGGTGCCCAGAGCGGTAATAATATTTTTAATCTCTTCACTCTCCAGAAGTTTCAATTCCCCCGCCTTTTGGGTGTTGAGGATTTTTCCCCGGAGGGGGAGAATTGCTTGAAATCTCCGGTCTCTTCCCTGTTTGGCACTCCCGCCGGCACTATCCCCTTCCACCAGATAGAGCTCCCTCTCTTCGGGGTTTTTACTTTGGCATTCGGTCAATTTTCCGGGGAGGGTGGCAACCCCTCCAATTTTTGCCTGTTTCCGGATAAGCTCCCGGGCTTTTTTTGCCGCCAATCGGCTTTTGGCACTGGTGATAGCTTTATCGGCAATTGTCCGGGCGTCGGAGGGGTTCTCTTCCAAATAGCGGGAAATCTGTTCATAGGTAATTTTTTGGGTCAAACTCTTAACAAAACTATCCCCCAATTTGGTTTTGGTCTGCCCTTCAAATTGGGGCTCATTGAGTTTTACGCTAATTATAGCTTTGAGCCCCTCCCGGGTATCTTCTCCACTGATTTTCAAATCTTTCAGATTATAGTTTTGGGAGATATAGTTGATAATCCCTTTACTCAAGCCGGCTTTGAAACCGCTTTCGTGGGTTCCCCCTTCAATTGTCCGGATATTATTGACATAACTCAAAATCTTTTCATCAAATCCACTATCGTAAAGGAGGGCAACTTCAATCTCAAACCGCCGTTTTTTTTCCGGGGGAGATTTGTAGGAGAAGTAGATTGTATCGGTCAACGGCTCTTTTTTGACAATCTCTTGGAGGAAATCTTTAATTCCCCCTTCAAAGTAGAATTTGAGGGAGGTGCCGTCCCGCTCATCTTTAAATCGAATCTCCACCCCCGGGTTGAGGTAAGCCAACTCTTTGAGCCGATTAACTACAATCTCTTTTTTAAAGGTGGTATTTTCAAAAATTTCCGGGTCGGGGTAAAATTGAATGGTGGTTCCCTGTCCCCGGGTATTCTCCTCCACCACCTCCAGAGGGGTCAATTCTTTTCCTCTACTGAAAACTTGCCGATACTTTTTCCCCCCCCGTTTAATCTCCATAATCAATTTTTCCGCCAATGCATTGACCACCGACACCCCAACCCCGTGGAGTCCGCCGGAGACTTTGTAGGTTTTGGAGTCAAATTTTCCTCCGGCGTGGAGGGTGGTCAAAACCAGAGTGGCTGCCGGTTTCCCCTCCTCCGGGTGGATATCCACCGGAATTCCCCGTCCGTTATCGGAAATAACCACGCTCCCATCTTTTTTGAGGGTTACCGCAATTTTGGAGGCGTGTCCCGCCATTGCTTCATCGATGGAGTTATCCACCACTTCAAAAATCAGATGGTGGAGTCCCTTTTCCGAGGTATCTCCAATATACATTCCGGGGCGTTTCCGAACCGCTTCCAACCCTTTCAATACCTTGATATTCTTGGCTGTATACTCCATAGTCCTCCTATTTTGTCGAAATTTTTTCCAAAATTCCCCTTTCCTCTTCCCCATTTTTTTGAGGGTGTTTTAACCCTTTCTATCCTTCCCTGAGACTCCCGAACTCTCTTTCCTCCTTTTTCTCCCCTACACTTTTGAAAAAGGGAGATAAAAGAGGATTTTACCTCCATTTCCATAGAAAAAAAATGTAACACCCCACTCTACTTCCCCCTTCTCCAACTTTCCATTCAAATCCCCCAATAGAGCCAATAAAAAAGGAAAAACCCCCTTTCCCCCTTCTCTTCCCCGGCAAAATTGGAAGAATTATTTAATATTTTACCTAAATTAGGGAAAAATTTCCACTTTTTGGGCTTCTATTTTACTCCCCTCTATACAATCAGAGGCATAATTACCGCCAGAAGACGCCCCGCCTCCACCACAAAGGGTAATTCCGGCTCTTGGAGTCCAATTTCAAACTCCTCTTCCTCTATTACATTGAGAAAGTCAACCAAATATCGGCTATTAAACGCCAGTTGAAACTTTTCAACGGGGGTTGAAATAGGGAGGGTTGTCCGAGCCCGCAAATTCTCCTCCG
>PUXY01000084.1 GCA_009659955.1 Campylobacterota bacterium
GGTTTTACAATGTTGGAGTTGATTGTGGTCATTATTATTGTGGGGATTTTGGCAACGGCGATAAATGTGGCAATTTTTTCCCCCTCTCTCCAAGGGTTAAAAGACCAGATAGTAAATCATTTTGGGGTTACCGCCTCTGTGGGAAACCAAGACGATAAAGTCTATTACTATATGCCGGCAGAAGCGGGAGATAGTGTAGCCCAAATGCGGAGTAAATATTACTTCAAACAATTTTGGCAATTTAAAATTATGGAAAATGGCGATGGGGAGATTTCCTACTGCATTTTTAGCGATCAACCGACCGCCTCCTCCACTACCAATTTTGATAAAAGAGCCCACAATGAGTATGGGGAAGTTTTAACCAATGGAAAAGGAAAATATCTCTGCCACGATACCAATAACCCCTCTTTGGAAGCGGAAGAGGATACTTTTGTAAATCTGACCAAAAAGTATGATATTGTAAAGGCGTATCTTATCTATAACGGCACCACCAAAACCCTCTCCTCTTCTACCCCTTTCCGATTCCTTTTCGATTCCAATGGAAATGTCTTTTTAGATGAAGGGAGTGCCGGAGATGGGGGAGATATTAAAATTTTTGACCCCACCAAACGCCCACTTCTAACCTCTCCGGCAACCCTCATTTTCTGCCAAAATAGTAGTTGTGATAAAAATGCCACTTTTATTATCTATCCCGGTGGATTAATTACTGCCAAATAGAAAGTAAAAAAGGGAAAAAAGGGGAGTTTCTTAAGAAAAGTTGATACAATTCCAACGGAAATAGAGGAAGGCGGGGGTAGTGGAAAAAGTGGAAAGGTAGTAGTATGTTTAATTGGCTATTTGGGCTTTTCAGTAACGATTTGGCTATAGACTTGGGAACGGCAAACACTCTGGTGGGAGTGAAAGGGAAAGGGATTATAATCAACGAACCCAGTGTAGTAGCAGTAAAAGTTGAGGGAAATAGAAATAAAATTTTGGCAGTCGGGAAAAAAGCTAAAGAGATGGTGGGTAAAACCCCCAAAGATATTATTGCAATTCGACCTATGAAAAATGGAGTAATAGCAGATTTTCATATCACTGAAGAGATGATCCGCTATTTTATCCAAAGGGCACACAACCGCCGGGGACTTATCCGCCCCCGGATTGTAATTTGTGTCCCCTATGGACTCACCCAAGTGGAGAGAAAGGCGGTAAAAGAGTCCGCACTCAGTGCGGGAGCTCGGGAAGTTTATTTAATTGAAGAGCCGATGGCGGCAGCTATCGGAGCGGGGCTTCCAGTGAAAGAGCCCCAAGGGAGTATGGTTATAGATATTGGAGGGGGAACCACTGAAATTGGGGTCATCTCTTTGGGAGGGTTGGTTGTTTCCAAATCTATCCGGGTAGCAGGAGACCAGTTTGATAAAGCCATTGTAGATTACATCAACAAAAAATATAACCTCCTTATTGGAGAAAGATTGGCGGAAGAGATTAAAATAAAAATTGGAACTGCTATTAGATTGGATAAAGAGCTTGAACTCCTTATTCAAGGTAAAAATAAAATAAGTGGGCTTTTGGAAAGTATTAGAGTTACCAGTGAAGATGTCCGGGAAGCTATTAAAGAACCGGTAAAAGAGATTGGAGACGCTTTAAAAGATGTATTGGAGAGAACTCCCGCCGATTTAGCCGGTGATATCGTCGAAAATGGGATTGTATTGACCGGAGGAGGAGCTTTACTCCGGGGATTGGATAAATATTTGAGCGATTTGGTATTTCTCCCGGTATATGTGGCAGAAGATCCCCTTTTGGCAGTTGCCAAAGGAACCGGGAAAGCTCTCGAAGAGATTGAATTATTGGCAACCTTAAATGAATAGCAAACAGCTCTTTGTCGTAATTTTTGCCCTATTGTTAATAGGTTTATCCCAAATAAATGGGGCAAAAGAGGCGGTTCGGGGGGCGTGGGTAGCCGTTCAGGAGCATTTGGTTTCCTTGGGAAGAAATAGTTATCAACATATCTCTTCCTATTTCAATGCTACCCAAAAAGTTCGACAACTCCAAAAAGAGAATCTCCAATTGAAAAAAGAGATTAATGAGTTGGAGGCAGTGGTCTCCTCCCTCTCCCAACTCCCCTATTTCCATCGGGTTTCCAAACCCTATTTGGAGTTTACAGAAGTTATCTCCTATGCCAATATCCCCTACTTTACCCGGGTATTTATAGATTACCGGGGAGCAGTTAATCGCCCCAAAGGATTGGTATATAACAATTTTACCGCCGGAATTGTGACCAAAAGTCTGGGAAGTGGAGCATTGGCTCTTTTAAATTCAGATCCCCAATGTAGTTACGCCGTCTATATCGGGAAAAATTATGTCCCCGGAGTCTTTAAAGGGGGAGAAATGAGGGTAAAATATATTCCCCTATTCAAAAAAGTAAATGTGGGTGATGAGGTAATTACCTCTGGAATTGATGGGGTTTTTTACCGGGGAGCAAAAGTTGGAAAAGTGGTTAAAGTTGAAAGGAAAAAACTTTATCAAGAAGCTTTAATTCAACCCTACCTTGATGGCACCAACCCAACTTATTTCTATGTGGTAGAAAAAGTCCCACCGGAGGATTTGAAACCTTATCAACCTCCCCAAGATGTCAACGGGACAGATCAAAATGGAACCGAAACCAATACCACAAAAAAATTGGATAACCTTAAAACCCAAAAAGAGGAAACCAAAAACCACAAGAGGAGGTAAAAATGGAAGAAACACTGAAAAAAATGGGACTCATTCTGGAAAAAGTGGCATTGAAAGTAGATGAGTTGGATAAACGGCTCAAGAGTTTGGAAGCAAAAGTTGCACAACTGGAAGGAAATAATCCTCCCCCTATTCCCAAAGAAAAAGGGGAAGAGACTTCTGCCCAAACCCAAACCACCCAAAGTCATACTACCCAAACTACTCAACCGGGGACAACCACTGGAGGGGTCTCCTCCTCCCAACCCCATTTGAGTAGTGCCCAATTTGGAGCCAATTCCCCTCAAGGGGGAGTCCCCGGAATGGGAGCAACTCCCCAACAACAAGCCCACTCCTCCGGTCCTTCCCCATTGGCAATGGGGGGTAGCTCCTTTTTAGGCTCCCTGTTGGGAAGTTTCGCCGGAATGGGGCTTTTTAAAACCCTATTTGATAACAATGTTTCCGCCTCCGATGTGGCAAAAGAGAGCCAAAGCGGAGAAAGTGGAGATGAAGATATTTCTGCCAAATTGGACGAAATTAACTCCAAACTGGACCAACTCTCCCAAGAGATAGAGGAAGAGAAAGAGTTGGACCCTGAAACCGACTTGGAAGGAATTTTGGACGATATCGAAGATTTCGGAGACGATTTGGTAGATAACGATGGAGGAGATTGGGGAGGCTCCGACGACTGGGGAGGCGATTTCGATTTTTAATTTTCCCCCTCTTTTTTCACCTTTTTCTTTCCCTTTTTCTCTTTTCAGTCGAATTGATAAAGGATTTAGTAGAAATTGAGGAGATTGGACACACTCCCAAAAAAAGTAGATTGAGAATTTTCCTAAATTTTTCATCAAAGGGAAAGCGGGCGTCTATGGGGCAAATAATCCTCTAAAAATGGAGAAAATAAAGAGGTTTTTCTCCCTTTGAGCCCCAAATTAAACAGATAGAAACTCCCAAAAACTGATAGAAAAAAAAGGTAAAAAAATTTCCCTCTTTGGAGAATTTTTCCAATTATTTCCAGTTAACTTTCCATTTTTCCATTCAATATCTATTGGCGACGGGAAGAGTTTTCAGAAAACTTGCCCGTTGGCAGTTGTTGTGTGAGCCCAGTTGGCACCCTTTTTGGAAGAAGAGGAGGGCTTTTGAGAGATTTTTTTCGACTCCATCGCCTTTGAGATACATTATTCCCAGATTTCCACACCCTGCTCCATCACCCAATTGAC
>PUXY01000085.1 GCA_009659955.1 Campylobacterota bacterium
GAGCCAAAAGAGACTCCACGGAGTTTTTCTCCCCCTCTCCTCCCCCAAAGCCCAACGGCTAAACTCCCAAATCCACTACCTTTTTAAAACTTCCGCCGGAGATGAGGTGGAAATGGTGCAACTGGGAGGAAAAGGGGTTGAAAAGGGGAAACTCTTCCGACAACCGGGAGAGATTCAAAAGGGACGGAGATTGGGATTTGCCCCCGGAAGTTTCCAAATCGACCTCTACCTCCCCAAAAGTGTAAAACTGAAAGTTGTGGAGTTTGAAAAGGTGGTAGGGGGCGAAACAATTATAGGACTTTTCTAACAATGGAGAGAGATAAGGAGAAAAACCGGGAGAAACGGCGGGAATTGGGACTACTTCTCCTCCCCAACTTTTTTACCGCCCTTTCAATCTTTTTTGCGGTTATTGCCCTCTCAAAAGTCTACAACGGAGATTATTTGGAAGCCTTTGGGTGGCTTTTGGGGTCGGGAATTGCCGACGGATTGGACGGACGGGTCGCCCGGTTAACTGGGACAACTTCCAAATTTGGAGAGGAGTTTGATAGCCTTGCCGATGTGGTGGCGTTTGGGGTAATCCCCGCCTACTTCTACTTTGAGGGGATTGGACAAGATTTGGGAAGATTGGGGGTAGCCTTTACCGCAATTTTCATAATTTTTGGAGCTATCCGGTTAGCCCGGTTCAATATTTCGGTGGGAAATTCCGACCCCAACTACTTTATTGGACTCCCTATCCCCGCCAGTGGAATTTTGTTAAGTGGTTATGTGGTGCTCTACCAAATTTACAATTTTGGAAATGAGTTTTTGGTAACTTTTATTCTCCTCTTTCTCTCCTTTTTGATGGTCAGTAATATCCGCTTTCCCTCCTTTAAAAAGATTAAAGTCAATCGGATTTTCTTTGTCAGAATCTTGATAGGGGTAGTAGTTTTAACCCTCTTCCTCTATGTCGCCCCGGTAATAGGGGTAGTTACCCTCCTCTCCCTCTATGTAATTGGAGGCATCGCCCGCACCGGCTGGGTGCTCTACCGCTACTGGCGGGTAATTGTCCGCCGACGGAAAAAGGGGGGGCGGGAAAATGGAGCGGAATTACCCCAAAACAGGGGAAAAGGGGGAAATTAATAAAAAAGGGAAGGGTAGAGGGGAAAGGGAGAAAAATAGATAATCTTTCTCCTTTTTTTATCTCCAATTTTCCAATTGTTCTTTTTTCTTTTTCTTTCTGAAATTGTTTCATCTTCCAAATTGGAAATTGGAGTTTTTTTCCTCCAATCTGCAATCCATCAATCTCTCAATTTTCAATTTATGTTATGAAAATAAACAACCATCGAACAAGAAACTAAAGGATAAAAAAATTCTCATAAACAAATTAATTAAGATGTGGGCAAAATGAAAAATGGGAGGTAAACTTCCAAAATGGACACACTCCGGAAAATTGGAGATTAAAAAATAGCTCCCAAAGGGAAAAGTAGAGGATAAAAATAGCGGAGTGTGTCCCAAAAAGTGAGATGGCAATTTTGTCTTTTCAAAAATGTAAAAAGGGAGGCAACACCTCTATTTATTTATTTCTTTTATTTTTTATTTTTCTCCTTTTTCCATAATTCTTCAAAAAGAGGAGGCACTGACCGATTAGAGGTTAAAAAGGGAAAATTTAAAACTTGAAACTTCTCTATTCCCCCTCTTTTGAGGAATCGTCGGTAAAAGAAAATGGATTAAAAAAGAGAAAGAGGTCAGTCAATACCAAAGAGAAAAAAAGAAAAGAGGGAAATTACTCCCCTTTCTGGATTTGGGCAACAATCTTTTCCACATCAAAGCCCAAATATTTGTAAACTTCTGTCCCTTTTCCGCTTATTCCAAAGCGATCAATCCCGATAACCTCATCGGCATATTTATACCATTCAAACCCCCGGTTTGCTTCAATGGCGTAGACTTTTCCTTTCAAAAGCTGGGAAATAAATTGGTCATCTTGCTCCTCCAATAGGTCAAAACAGGGGACACTGACCACTCTACAATCTATCTTTTTGGCTATCTCCATTGCCAACCCCACTTCACTTCCACTTGCCAAAAGGGTTATCTCCCTCTCCCCTTCCCGGAGAATGTAGGCTCCCCGGCTCAAATCCACATAGGTGGGAGTAATATTTTCAACCCCTTGCCGGGTCAAAGCAAAGGCGACCGGAGCCTCCAGTTGGAGGGCAACCCTCCAACAATTGACATTTTCATTGGCATCGGCGGGGCGGAAGGTGTAAAGGTTGGGTATTGCCCGGAGGGTGGTCAAATGCTCAACCGGTTGATGGGTGGGACCATCTTCCCCGACTACCACAGAATCGTGGGTAAAAATCCAGTAATTTTTGTGGGAGGAGAGGGCGGAAATCCGGAGTGCCCCCCGGAGGTAATCACTGAAAACCAGAAAAGTGGCACAATAGGGGAGAAAACCATAGGCGGAGAGGGCATTATTTATTGCTCCCATTCCGTGCTCTCTAACCCCATAGTGGATATTTCGCCCCTCCGGAAAATCCTTCTCCCCTTTCAAAAGGGTGTTATTGGAGGGGGCAAGGTCGGCACTCCCCCCCAAAAAGGAGGGGATAGCTTGGGCGATGGCGTTGAGAATCTCCCCATTACTCTTTCGGGTGGCGATAGTCTGGTGCATTGGGAAGGTTGGAAACTGGATTTTGTCGAAATCTTTGGCAAAAAACTCCTCAATTTTCCTAATTCTCTCCTCTCCCACTCTCAATTTCCACTCTTTTTCCAGTAATTCCCCCCTCTCCCGGACACATCGATATTTTAAAAGGACATCTTCGGGGATTTGGAAAGTTTTATCGGGGTCAAAGCCTGCCATCTCTTTACTTTTCCGGAGAACCTCTTCCCCCAATGGAGCTCCGTGGGTCTTTTCACTCCCTTCAACCCCCACCGCCCCTTTGGCAATGATGGTATGGGCAATAATCAAAGTCGGTTTTCCGGCAGGTTCCAGAGCCTTTTGGAAGGTTTTTTCAATCTCTTGGTAGTTGTGTCCGTCCATTTCCAGAACCCGCCACCCTTGGGCTTCAAACCTTTTCCGGATATCTTCGGTAAAGGTGATAGAGATATCCCCCTCGATGGAGATATTATTGCTATCGTAAATCATAATCAAATTCTCCAACTGGAGGGTGCCCGCCAGACTGCACGCTTCATAACTGATCCCCTCCTCCAAATCTCCATCTCCACAAAAAACCCAAACTTTATGGTCAATTTCCGGAAATCGTCGGGAGAGGAATTTTTGCCCCATTGCAAACCCTACCCCATTGGCAACTCCCTGTCCCAATGGTCCGGTGGTAACCTCAATCCCCGGCGTGTGTCCATATTCTGGGTGTCCCGGGGTTTTACTCCCCAATTGTCGGAAATTTTTCAAATCTTCCAAAGAGATATCAAACCCCCAGAGATGGAGAAGGGAGTAGATAAGGGGAGTTCCGTGCCCTCCGGAAAATACCACCCTATCCCGGTTGATAAAATTGGGGTTGTGGGGGGTAACCTTTACAAAATTGGTAAATACCGCCATTACATCTGCCAACCCAAAGGCGACCCCCGGGTGTCCCGATTTTGCCCTCTCAACCATATCTCCCGCCAAAAATCGCAAAGTGTCCGCCATCTTTTTTAGCTCCGCCATATTTCAACTCCTTTGGGTAGATTTAAAAATAGGTTGTTGAAAACAGATTACTTTGTTGGAATTGTAGGAAATTTTTTTTATCCTTTTTTACTCCCCCTCCAAAAAGGGGGAAGAGAGAGGATAGAAAATCCCCTTCCCTAAATCAAATAGAGGAGTTTTGGGAAGAAAAAGACGATTAAAAGGGTTATCAACTGGAGGATAATAAAGGGAATAATCCCTTT
>PUXY01000086.1 GCA_009659955.1 Campylobacterota bacterium
TCAAATCCCGGGCAAGCCGATGCCAAACTGGAAAATTTTTCCAACAACTCCACAATGAGCTTTACCAAGTTTTGGAAGGGTATCACCTTTCAGATATCCTTTCCCTTTAACTTTTTTCCCTTTCTTTTTAAAAATTTGGTAATATTTTTTCGCCCTTCCGGAGGGGGATTTATTTTAAGCTATATTTAATGGAAGTGGTTAAAACTTATTCACCGCTCCTGCGGGAGAAGGTTGGAATTCTGTGATAAAATAGGAGAAACAAAACCTATAGGTATCTCTTTCTCCAAAATCTACACAAGGGGATTTTCCAATGAACGACAATAATAAACAGAGTGTGCCTGAACGGCAGAGGGAGAGAACCCATATCCCAGTGGAGGGGTATACCATTGAGGAGTTGAGGCAACGCCCCACCAATGAACTTCTGGAAATTGCAAAGGAACTGGAAGTTGAAAACCCCCAAGAATTAAAACGGGAGGATTTAATTTTTGAAATTTTAAAGGCTCAAGTTGCCCAAGGGGGCTACATTCTATTTACTGGTATTTTTGAAATGGTTTCGGAAGGGGGATATGGATTTTTACGGAGTCTCGACGGAAATTTCGAAAATTCTCCCAACGATGTGTATGTTTCCCAAACCCAGATTCGCCGATTTGCCCTCCGGACTGGAGATATTGTTACCGGACAAGTGAGACCTCCCAAGGAGGGTGAAAAATATTACGCCCTCCTGAAAATTGAGGCTATCAATTATCTTCCTCCAGATGAGGTAAAAAATCGCCCCCTTTTCGATAACCTTACCCCCATTTACCCCAATCAAAAAATAAAATTGGAGTATGACCCCAAAAAGTTGACCGGACGGGTGTTGGATCTTTTTGCCCCAATCGGAAAGGGGCAACGGGGATTAATTGTGGCACCTCCCCGGAGTGGAAAAACTGAACTCCTGAAAGAGATAGCCCACGGAATTGCCCAAAATCACCCGGAAATTGAGTTGATGGTTTTACTGATTGACGAACGCCCCGAAGAGGTTACCGATATGCAAAGGAGTGTAAAGGGGGAGGTTTTCTACTCAACCTTTGATAAACCTGCCCAGAGCCATATTCGGGTAGCGGAGATTGTAATTGAAAAAGCCAAACGGCGGGTAGAGATGGGGAAAGATGTGGTAATTTTACTGGACTCCATTACCCGCCTTGCCCGGGCTTACAATACCGCCACCCCCGCCAGTGGAAAAGTGTTGAGCGGGGGGGTTGACGCCAACGCCCTCCACAAACCCAAACGCTTTTTCGGAGCTGCCCGGAATATTGAAGAGGGGGGGAGTTTGACAATTATTGCCACCGCTTTAATTGAAACTGGAAGCAGAATGGACGAAGTAATTTTTGAAGAGTTTAAAGGAACCGGAAATATGGAGGCGGTCTTGAGCCGGAAAATTGCAGAGCGGAGAATTTTCCCTGCCATCGATATTTTCCGCTCCGGAACCCGGAAAGAGGAACTTTTATTGACCCCTGAAGAGTTGGCAAAGGTTTGGGCTATCCGGAATATTATTGCCGAAATGGACGAAATAGAGAGCCTCAAACTCCTCTATTCCAAAATGTTGAAAACCAAAAATAACCAAGAGTTTCTCTCTATTATCAATAGTTAGTCTTTATCGATGGGAGAGATGGAAAGCCTCTTTTTTTCCGGCTTCTGTCTAAAAGGGGAAGAATCCCTCTTTTCCCAATTCTGGACTCCAGAACCTTTCCACTGGGGAGGTTTCAGTTTTGGAGCCCAAAGAGTGTGGGAGAAGCTCCGGAATAGTTCCTCCTCCCCTTTCTCCCTTCCCCGGAAGGTAACCCTCCTATCGCCCGCCTATTTTGGTTCACCTTCCCAAAAGTGGATTGGGATAAATTTGACCGGATTCGGGAGAAATAAAGAAAAATATATTCGCACTTTCCTTCAAAAAGGGGGGCTCTCCGATTGGAAATATCTGGATTTATCCTGCACCCTTTCCCAACTGGAGAGGGGGTTAAAATTCAACTGGTTACCTCCTCCCCGGGAAATTGATAAAATAGAGCTCCATATCTATCTGGGAGAAAAAGACCCTATCATCGATGTGGAGGGAGCTTACAATTTTTTTAAAAAGTATGGGATTGTTTATCTCATCAAAGGGGCAAACCATTTTTTAAGAAAAGAGTAGAAAATGTTCAGTTATTTTTTCCACAAAATTGGAGAAAAGCCCAAAATTACAATGGTAATTTTAGTAAAAAATGAAGAGGATATTATTGGAGAAAATATCCAATTCCATTTTCATTTGGGGGTAGACAATTTTGTTATTATGGATAATAATTCCGATGATAAAACCAAAGAGATTATTAACTCCCTCAAAAAAAGAATTCCTATCACTTTAATAGAAGAAAAAGCCCCCTATGCCCAATCCAAATTTATGACCCAACTCAATAAAATTGCCCAGAGAAAATATAATCCCGACTGGATTATCAATTCCGATGCCGATGAATTTTGGGTTCCCCAACAGGGAAGCTCACTGAAAGAGGTCTTAAATTTTAAAGGGGGAGTTTTAAAGGTTCCCCGTTCCAATATGATTCTTTACCAAGGGCTAAATAGGTGGAAAGAGAGTGAATATCGGGTTGCCAATCAGATTTTCTATCGGGAGAATTTGGAGGGGGGTAATATTATACTGGGAACAATCGGAAGAAAGGTAATTGTAAATCCCCACGGGTATATCAAAACCAACTCCGGCAACCATAGTGCAGAGCATATAGCCTTTTGGAGAAAGAGGGAATTTTCTAAAATCCATATTTACCATTACCCAATTAGAAGTTACCAACAATTTGAAAGAAGCATTATCAACAGGGTAAAATTGTTGAAGATTGGGGCAAAAATGGGCTCCCATTACAAAAAATGGGCAAAACTTTATGAAGAAGGAAAATTGAAGGAAGAGTTTGAAAAGATGGTTTTCGATGGAGATAAAATCCAATGTTTGGAAGAGGTAAATATTTTGAAAAAAGATACCACCCCCAAATCCCTTTTTAAACAATTTGGGCTTTTATAAAAGATGGTGAGAAAAATTTGGAAAAACTTTATTTTTGCCATCTTTTTGACCTTTATTCTCCTTTTACCCAACTTTCTTGCCAACCTATGGTGGGAAAATTATTACCTTTTCTCTTCCAAAAATAGTCCCAAGGAAGTGGGGATAACTTTTTTAATCTCCCTTCTTATCTCCTTCGCCCCCCGACGCCAACAACTATTTTGGATAGCCTTTTTTCTCCTTTTAAATTTTGTGCAACTGGGGTATTTTGGATATTTCCACACCTATCTCCCCCCCTTTCAATTGGATCTCCTCTTTACCCAACTGGAGGATATTTTGGATTCTGCCCAATCGATTTTGGGATTAATTCTTCTTTTGGGGGTTGGGTTTGTGGGAGTGCTTCTATTACTCCACTATCTTACCCGAAAACTGAAACTTTCAACCCTCCCCTATATCTCCCTTTTTTTACTCTTTCTTTTAATACTTTTTCCATTTTTTATTGCCAAAAAGAGGGCAGTTTACTTTCCCAATGGAGTCCATCTGGGGTATTTAAATACCCTTTTTGCAGTTGATTTATGGATAATCAATAAATTGACTCCCCGGAAAAAGACCCATTACAAACCCTACATTGTGGAGAAGGTAGGGGGAGGGAAAAAGATTGTAGTTGTAATAATGGGGGAGAGTCTCAATTTCAAAAGAATGCATCTCTTTGGGTGGGAGGTCAATAATACCCCTAATCTCGATAAACTAAAAAATGACCCCCACTTTTTCTATAAACCGGCAATTAGT
>PUXY01000087.1 GCA_009659955.1 Campylobacterota bacterium
CCTACCCAGACCCAGTGTCCAATAATTGGGAAAATGAAAATAGCTAAAACCATCGAAATTATCGAGTAGGCTTTAAACTGAATCCTTTCGGCAAGGGCTCCGGAGATAATGGTGGTGGCAGTGGCGGCAAACATTGCTTGGAAGAAGAAGCGGGACATCTCCAGATAGTTATTATCTTGGAAGAGTTTAAAGTGGATCTCCCCTATTAAGCCGTAATAGTCGGCTCCAAACATTAGGGAGTAACCTACCAACCAGAAGGCTAAAATACCGCTTAATATATCTATAAGGTTCTTTACACCTACATTAATTGTATTTTTGTAGCGGACCATTCCGGTCTCAAGGAAAGCAAACCCTATTTGCATTATGAAAACTATGATACCAGCGATAAGAGTCCACATAATATCCAGTTGTTGGAAGGAGATAACCTGCTCCACCACCATTATCAAAACCTTTTTTTAAGGTATTTTAACTACTTTGGGATTTTAAGAAAATCCAGTTAAGGGAAAATGAAGATTAACTAAAGTTAACAAAATTAAATTTTTCCCAACTTTTAACTCTTTTTTCACTTTTATCTGGAATAGTAAAACCCCCCAGTTTCTGCAAAAACTGGGAAAACTGGTAGAATTCCAAAAAATTGGAAAGGAGAAGAGACGAGATGGTTACCATTGAGCACATTTTTGCCGATGAAGTTTTGGATAGTCGGGGAAATCCCACTGTAAGAGTTAAAGTTATTTTAAGTGATGGAAGTGTAGGAACCGGTATCGTCCCCAGTGGAGCCAGCACTGGAAAATATGAGGCGGTGGAGTTGCGGGACGGGGGAGAGCGGTTTTTGGGAAAAGGGGTTTTGAAGGCGTGTGAAAATGTAAATACCATTATTGCCAATGAGTTGATTGGATATTCTCCCTTCCAACAGGGGGAGATTGATCGGATTATGATTGAATTGGACGGAAGTGAAAATAAGAAAAATTTGGGAGCCAATGCAATTTTGGGGGTCTCTATGGCGGTTGCCCGGGCGGCGTCAAATAGTTTAAATATGCCGTTGTATCGCTATTTGGGGGGGATTTATGGGGCGGTAATGCCAACCCCAATGCTCAATATTATCAATGGGGGAGCCCACGCCGATAATAGTGTGGACTTCCAAGAGTATATGATTATGCCCACCGGCTTTGAAAATTTCCAAGAGGCTCTCCGGGCGTCGGCGGAAATTTACCACACTCTCAAAAAACTTCTCAAGGAGAATGGTTTTTCCACCAGTTTGGGAGATGAGGGTGGATTTGCCCCCAATCTCAAAAATAATGAGGAGCCGATTCAATATATCCTCAAGGCGGTGGAGAAGGCGGGTTACAAACCGGGGGAGGAGATTGTAATTGCCCTCGATGTGGCAAGTAGTGAGTTGATTGGGGAAGATGGGAAGTATCATTTGAAAGGGGAGGGACGCACCCTCACAGCCGGAGAGTTGGTGGAGTATTACAAAAAATTGGTGGAGAAATATCCCATTGTCTCCATTGAAGATGGGTGCGGAGAAGAGGATTTTGAAGGGTGGAAAATTTTAACCCAAGAGTTGGGGGATAAAGTGCAATTGGTGGGAGATGACCTCTTTGTTACCAACAAAAAACTCCTCCAAAAGGGGATTGAAGAGGGGTATGCCAACGCCATTCTGATTAAGCCCAACCAAATTGGAAGTGTAACCGAAACCATTGAAACCGTTCGCCTTGCCCAACGGAATGGGTATAAAACCGTTATGAGCCACCGGAGTGGGGAGAGTGAAGATAGCTTTATCGCCGACTTTGCAGTTGCCCTCAATTGTGGAGAGATTAAAACCGGTGCCCCTGCCCGGAGTGAAAGGGTTGCCAAATATAATCGGCTTTTGGAGATTGAAAGGGAGTTGGTGGGGAGTGAGTATATTGGAAAGGAACTTTTTAAAGGGTAGAAAATGGAGAACTCCTTTTTCTCCTTCCCTTCAATTTTAATCGATATAATGTTAGTTTTAATTCTCCTCTTGCTCTTTTTTGGTATACTTTTTGGGCAAAGGTCATTGGGATATTACCAACAATTGAAAGGTGATGAATCCAATTTGAGTCTGGCAGTTCAGCGTTTAAAAAAGGAGAATAGTCTTCTCCAAGCCAAATACTTTGAGTTGAAAAGTCTCGAATCCAATTAACCTAAATAAAGGAGTCTAAAATGAAGAAACTTCTTGCAGTTGTTGCAGTTGCTGGAACTTTGAGTTTTGCCGTAAGTCCCCAAGATCAAGCTTTTTCTGGAATTGTTCCCCAAAATGTGCCCCCTGCCCCCCAACAATTGAAACCGGTAAATATGCCTCCGGCTCCTCCAGTGGCGCCTGCCCCCAGACCTGCTCCTCGCCCTAAAGTTGCCCCTTTGAAACTCCACCCCCAACCCCGTCATACTGCACCCAAACCGGTAACCCATAAACCCCAAACTCGACCTCCAATGGCGGTTAAAACTACCCCCCGGAATGAACCCAAACCCCAACTGGTAAACCTCCAAATTCCCACCAGTCAAAGCTATTTCCGGGGAGTTCAATTGAAACCCCCAATGAATGCAAAACTTTTAAAATCTATTGTCTTTACCTACAAAAGTAGCAACGGGAGAGATATTATCCAAAAAATAGCGGTAAATAAAATTATCGACGCCAATCAACCGATTGTAATTACCCACAATCCGGCAAACAAAGGAAAAATTATTGCCTATAATGTTTCTCCCCTTTTTAAACTTTATGTAGCTCCCCACAAATTCTTTATCCAAACCAAAGATGAACTGGTTAAAACTTTGGCACTCCGAAACCCCGCCCGGATAGCTTTGGATTTTAGAACCCGGGCAGTGCCCAAATTCAAAACTATTGTGCAACCATTGAAAAGCGATGTAGCTTCCCAAATGGCTATCGGTTACCACGGAAATGGGATTTACCGGGTGGTCTTCTACCTGAAAAAACCTTATCAATATAAAATCGACCGGTTCAACGACGGGTTGAAAATTGAATTTAAATAGAAATATTATTCTTACCGGGTTTATGGGGAGTGGAAAATCGACCATCGGTCGACTCCTCGCCCGGAAACTCCACACCTATTTTCTGGATAGCGACAAACTAATCGAAAATTTTGAAAACAGAACTATTCCTCAAATTTTTGAAGAGGAGGGGGAGAGTAAATTCCGCCAACTGGAAATGGAGTGTTTCAACTGGATTAAAACTTCCGTAAAAGGGACGGTGATTTCGGTTGGGGGAGGATTCCCCATCTATATTCCCCAAATCCGCGAAGCCGGGGAGGTCTTCTACCTCTACACCCCCTTTGAAACCATTGTCCAAAGGTTGGATAGCCGGGAACTGGCTCACCGCCCCCTCTTTAGAGATTTGATGGAAGCCCGGAAACTTTATCAACAACGGGAAGGGATTTATCGCCAATTGGCAGACCATATTATCTATAACGAAAATCTGGAAGAGACCCTCCAAAGGATTTTGGAAATTGTGGAGAAGGGAGCTTAAAAACTTTTACACCCGCCGGAGCCAGTGGGGGAAAGGGAGAAAATGGGAGGGGGTAGATTTAACCCCGGTTTTTGAAAAAGAGTTGGAGAAAAAAGGGGAACACCCAATTTTGATTGTAGGGGAAGCCCCGGGAAAAGATGAGGTTGCCCAAGGGACTCCCTTTGTGGGAAAAGCGGGGGAGAATCTCCAAAAGTTGATAAAGTTGTCGGGTTTGAGCCGGGAGAGGGATTTTCTAATTACCAACACTTTCCCTTTTCGCACTTTT
>PUXY01000088.1 GCA_009659955.1 Campylobacterota bacterium
TTAAAGCCCGGCGTCTTTTAGGGCTTGGGCTTGATAGTGGGCAATTAAGGGTTCAATAATTTCGTCCAAAAGCCCCTCTTCCATAATCTGCTCCAGTCGGTAGAGGGTGAGTCCAATCCGATGGTCGGTAATCCGATTTTGGGGGTAGTTGTAGGTTCGGATTCTTTCACTCCGGTCTCCGCTCCCCACTTGACTTTTTCGGTTTTCTCCAATTTTTGCCAATCTCTCCTCTTCCATCTTTTCAAAGACCCGGGCTTTGAGGATTTTGAGGGCTTTCTCTTTATTCCGTTGTTGACTCCGTTCGTCCTGCATAGAGACCACAATTCCGGTCGGAAGATGGGTTATTCTAACTGCACTTTCGGTTTTATTGACATGTTGCCCCCCGGCTCCCCCGGCGCGCATTACCTCTATTTTCAAATCTTTGGGGTCTAAATTTACTTCAACATCATCAATTTCCGGCATTACCGCCACGGTTACGGCGGAGGTGTGGATTCGCCCTTGGCTTTCGGTTACCGGCACCCTTTGAACCCGGTGGGTTCCCCCTTCATACTTGAGCCGGGAGTAAGCCCCCTCCCCTTTGATTAAGACGATAACCTCTTTAAATCCCCCCAAATCGTTCCGGCTTTCACTGACAATTTCCACCTTCCACCCCTTCTTTTCCGCATACCGGAGATAGGCTTTCAGAAGGTCTCCGGCAAAGAGGGCGGCTTCATCTCCCCCGGTTCCCGCCCTAATCTCCAGATAGATATTTTTTTCATCGTTGGGGTCTTTGGGGAGAAGGAGAAGTTTCAACTCCTCTTCAATTTGGGGGAGTTTGCCCTCCAACTCTTTCAACTCCTCCTTTGCCAATTCCCCCATCTCTTTATCTTCCAATAACAATTTTGCCTCCTCAATCCCCTCCAAAATTCCCTTATACTCTTGGGTCTTTTCCACCAGAGGCTCCAACCCTTTCACC
The DNA here is from genome assembly GCA_009659955.1 of Campylobacterota bacterium. Lineage (GTDB taxonomy): Bacteria > Campylobacterota > Campylobacteria > Campylobacterales > Nautiliaceae > PUXY01. The sequence goes on from PUXY01000088.1 coordinate 956, forward strand.
TCCTTGGAGAGTTGGGTCAACTTTTTTACATCTCCCACAACTTCCGGGGAGGAGAGTTCTCGATTCAGTTGATGATACTTTTCTACCAGAGGCTCCAGTTTGTCCAAAAGGATATTTTTGCCCATTTCTACCCCCTTTTTCTATTTTTTCTTTTTGGGTCGGAAGGCGGAGGGGGAGTCGATATACTCCCCTCCAATCAAATCGATGGTGTAGGGTATCGCCCGCCAGACCGCCTCCAGATTCTCCCGGATAGCCTTGGGACTTCCCGGAAGGTTGAGGATAAAGGTTTTTCCGATAGTCCCTCCAATTCCCCGGGCAAGGATAGCGGTGGGGACAAACTGGAGGGAGTAAGCCCGCATCGCCTCCCCAAATCCGGGAATCTCCCGTTCAATCACCTCCCGGGTCGCTTCGGGGGTTACATCGCGGGGGGCAGGTCCCGTCCCTCCGGTGGTTAAAATTAGAGAGCACCCCTCCGCCACCAACTCCCGGAGGGTTGCCACTATCTCCTCTTTTTCGTCGGGAATTAATCGGTAGAAGAGTTGGAAGGGGTTTTTAACCTCCTCCTCCAAAAATTTTATAATCTCTTTTCCACTTTTATCCTGATAAACCCCTTGGCTTGCCCGGTCGGAGATGGTTACAACTCCTATTTTCAATTGCCCCATATTTACGCCCTCGCTCCAAATTTTTTGGAATTTTATCCAACTTCCATTTGGATAAAATTGGAATATCAGAAGGTAAGGGAGAGAGATGGTCAATTACGGAATTGATATCTGGGGAGGAAACAACTTTTTTATTGAAGATGGAAAATTAAAGGTCAATTACGGAAATCAACCGGCGTTGATAGAGATTGTGGAGGAGATAGAGGAGAAGGGGTTTAAGGGTCCCATTCTCCTCCGGTTCCCACACATTATCCGGAAACAGGTCAACTCCCTCTACTCCAATTTCCGAAAGGCGATAAAGGAGTTTGACTATAAGGGAAAATTCCACGCCGTTTTTCCGTTGAAGGTCAACCAATTCCCCACCTTTCTCCAACCTTTGATGAAAATTGCCAAACGATTCAATTACGGCTTGGAGGCGGGGAGTAAAGCGGAGCTGATTTTGGCAATGGCTTATAATGACAAAAACGCCCCCATTACCATCAATGGATTTAAAGATAAAGATATGATTCGCCTCGCCTTTATTGCCGGGTTTATGGGGTTTGATGTAACGGTTACAATTGAGGGGCTCAATGAACTCCACTCCATAATTGAGGTAAAAAAGGAGTATAACCAACTGCCGATAAATATCGGAATTAGAATCAAACTCCACACCAGTGGGGTGGGGGTTTGGGCAAAGAGTGGGGGGATTGAGTCCAAATTTGGACTCAACTCCAGTGAAATTATTGAAGCGGTGGAGATTTTGAAACAAGAGGGGATTTTGGAGCGGTTTAAAATGATTCACTTCCATATTGGAAGCCAAATCAACAACATTTCCCCAGTTAAAAAGGCGTTGCGGGAGGCGGGGAATATCTACGCCGACCTCCGGAAAATGGGGGCAAAGAGACTTACCGCCATCGATATTGGGGGAGGGTTGGCGGTGGAATACTCCCAATGGGAGGAGAAGCGGGATAGAAACTATTCAATAGAGGAGTTTAGTAACGATGTGGTCTATCTCCTCCGGGAAATTTCGGAAAAGAAGGGGGTTCCGATGCCCGATATCTATACCGAAAGTGGGAGATTTATCGCTGCCCCCTCCACAATTTTAATTGCCCCGGTGATTGAGCTTTTCTCCCACGAATATACTGAAAATCGACTCCGGCTCAAAAAGGTTAACCCCGATTTGGTGGAGGAACTCCTCTACCTCTATCGGAACATCAATCGGAATAACTATATAGAGTATTTCCACGACGCACTGGACTATTTTGAAAGTATTTTGACCCTTTTCGATTTGGGGTATGTAGACCTTTTAGACCGCTCCAATAGTGAAATTTTGGTCAATTTGATAATTAAAAAGGCTATCAATTTTGCCACCCTCCACGGCTTTAAAAACCGGGAGTTGAAGTCGATAAATGAGAAGATTCAAGAAAAATACCTTGCCAACTTTTCAATTTTTCAAACCCTCCCAGATTTTTGGGGATTGGGGCAGAGGTTTCCGATTATGCCGATAACCAAACTGAATCAACCTCCCAACCGGAGTGCCACCATTTGGGATATTACCTGTGATAGCGATGGGGAGATTCCCTTTGACAAAAATTACCCCCTCTACCTCCACGATGTGGATTTGGAGGAGGAGAATTACTATCTGGGCATCTTTTTGATTGGAGCCTATCAGGAGATTTTGGGAATGAAACATAACCTTTTTAGCTACACCAATGAGGCGATTGTGGGGTTTGACGCCGAAGGAAATTATCGGATTGAATCGATAGAGGCAACCCAAAAAATCCGCGAAATATTGATAGATCTGGATTACGATATAGATGAGGTTGAGAGACTTTTGAAAAAAAATCTGGAGGAGACCACTCTCCCAGATGAGGAGAAAAAGGAACTTTTGGGAGAGCTCTTCCTCCTCCTCAACGATATGGTTTATTTGAAAGAGTAAATTTCCCCTTTCCTTCTCTTTTATTTCCAATTCCCTTTTTTCTCCCAATCCCCCTTTGTTCACCAACCCAACTCCCCAATTACTCCCAAAAAAGGGGGAGTTGATATAATTGGCACCAAAAAATAAGGAGGAAAAGGCAATGGATATTGGGAAAATTAAACCGGGAAATCCGGCGGAGT
>PUXY01000089.1 GCA_009659955.1 Campylobacterota bacterium
CAAGTGGGCACCCATTTTCATCTACTTGAACCCCTTTTGGAGTGTTGGGGCATTGATCTTTATAATCTGGAACCCCATCGCCATCACTATCAACTGGGCACCCTTTGGGATCTACTTTTGCTCCTTTGGGGGTTCCGGGACATTGATCGAGATAATCAGGAACTCCATCGCCATCGCTATCTTTGGCATCTTTCAATCTTTCTCCAAAGGGGACGAAGATTCCCAAGTTTAATCCCCAGTTATCCAATTTATTTTTAATATCTTTCAAATATTTTACTTCTCCAACTACATCTAAATATTTGAGGACTTCATACCGGGCACCAACTCCCAATTGCCCAACTTGTCCGCTTCTAAATCCGGGTTGAGGTTTTCCGACGGTTTGATATCCATATCCGGCATAGGCATAAGGCACCAAAGTGCTATAAGGATTGAACTCATATCCCACATCGAAAATTACATTGCTTACCATATCACTGGCGGTATTTTTATAATCTACATATCCATACCGGTTTCCTTCCAATCCAAACAAAAGCCCATTTTGGAAAGGTCGAATATTAATTCTTCCTCCTGCTCCCCGCATAGAGTCTTTCCAGTTTCCACTTTTAATCATACTTCCAAAAAGTTGCATATTTACATTTTCTGCAACCAAGGCACTGGTAATAAGTGCCACACTGAGCAATAACCGCTTCATACAAACCTCCTTTGTGTGGTAAAATTTACTTAGCAATTTTAGCACATAAACATTGAGGGAGTCTATTAAAATGACCAAGGAGAAGTTAAAAATTTTACCAAAAATTGCCCGTTTGGCGATAAAAGAGGAGTTTGAGGGGAGAAAATTGATTGATAGAGGGGAGTGGGTTGCCAAATATCCCTGGTTGGAAGAGAAGAGGGCAACCTTTGTAACTCTCAATCTAAAGGGGAAACCCAAAGGGGCGTCCCTCCGGGGGTGTATAGGTTCAATTCTTCCCTATCGACCAATGATTGATGATGTGGTGGAAAATGCCAAAAGTGCAGCATTTAAAGACCCCCGTTTTCCCCCTTTAACGCCGGAAGAGTTTCCATTGGTGGAGATTGAAGTATCGGTATTGACTATTCCCCAAAAAGTGGAGTATGACTCCATTGCCGACCTTAAACAGAAAATTGAACCCTTTAAAGATGGGGTAATTTTGCAATTGGGAAACCATCAAGCCACCTTTTTACCGGCAGTCTGGGAGCAACTTCCTCTATTTGAACTCTTTTTTGCCCATTTATGCAATAAGGCAGGATTGCCGGGGGATTGTTTAATGTATCACCCTACCATCTATAAGTATCAAGCAATTGAGATAAAAGAAGAGGAGGGGGAGGAGTAAGTTTTTTTCTCTTCTCTCCTCTCATAAACAATCTCCAGATTCCTCCAATAATCTCTCAAACTTTTATCCCAAATTGTGGGAGTGCGTCCCCTTTGGGACAATTTTTTTCCGATTGTCCGATTGTGGCAAATTTTTTTCGAAGAGAGCAAATTAAAGAAAAGAACCTCCCCCCAGAGGGGAGAGTTCAACTGGGCGGGTCTCCCAAGAGAGAGGAGATTTAACCGATTGGGGAGCTTTAAGGGGAAAAAGGGAAATTATTTTTGAAAAAGCCGAAAGTAAGCAACTTTTGGAGATTCCAACTTGAAAGTTTTAAACCTCTACTCTCTTCCGGTTGGTGCCAATACTCTCTTTTTACAACACAAACTTTATATCTTTGTGGTTTTGGAGGTTGGCAAAAAACCGGTTCCGCTCCTCCTCTGACTCCACATAGGCTTTAAATTTTTGGGAGAAATATTTGCCGTGCTGTTTGGAGTCTTTTACCTCACACTCTTGATTATCGATACACTCCTGCACCGCTTTTCTCATCTTTTCCCGGTCAGTTCCGATAATTGTATATTCCCAGTGGCACGGATATTGGATTTGGGGACGCTTTTTTTCGTTTTTTTTCTCCATTTCTCCTCCTTTTTTCTTTTCTTCTATCTTAACTCCCTTTAAATCTCTTTTTTGCCTCTTTGAGGGCATTTATAACCTCCTCCACATTTTCATAGGGGATATGGGCTTTCCAGTCTGGTTTGTTTTCATCTCCATTGAGGGAGATACCAATACTTACGACCGGGTGGGAACCTTCTCCGTAGGGCTCTTCAATATGGGAAATTGTAATTACCCCCTCTTTGGTGTGTGCCAAAGGAATAGTAATGAGTCTTTTAACTTTTTTCATTTTTTGCCCTTTTTTTTTATTAAATTATACCCCAAAATCGGACAAAAAGAAAATTGAGTAATTTACTCCAATTTTAACCTTTTCCCTTTAAAATTTAAATACAAAAAATTACATTAGGAGGATAAAAAATGAAAAAAATTGGGGTCGGCTTTGGATTGGCAATAGCCTTAATTTTAATGGGGGGGTGTCAAAAAGTAGGAGAGGTTTTGGGAAACCCCACCACTGATAAAATAGTAGATACTGCCAAAAAAGTTGTAACTACTTTAACTGGGGGAGAAAATGGAAGCTCCACTGGAGGAAATGGAGTTTTGGGTAAAGTTACTTCAATGGTAGGAGGTGGTCGGCTCTTTCCAATTGCAAAACCATATTTCCAACAAAAACTTTTGGAAGATGATTTTTCCCAATATGGGTTGGGTCAACGGGCACCTTTTGGTCCGTGGACTGGAGATGGTGCGGTTATAAAAATGGCAGTTCAATGGAATAAGATGAGTGGAAAAATTATGGAAACTACCCGCCCCCGGGAAGCGGTCTGTATCTCTAAAAAAGTAGCAGAGCCCAAAAATCTCTATCTCCGAACTTACTATTTCGCCAATTGGCCAGAGGGGGATATCTCTTTTAGAAATAGAGAAGCTTTGGGAGTTGGATATATGTTAAATCTTAAAAGGACTTGGGGAACAGAGTTTCAAGTTACCCTCTATAAAAAGGCAGGGAATCAATATACACCTATTGCCCAAAACAAATTTAAACTCCCTTTGAATACTTGGCAAGAGGTAGAAATTATGGCAAATGGACCAAAAATTAAAGTATCTGTAGGAGGAACTCAACTACTGGATATTACCGATAACGACCCCAATTTGCAAGCTCCCGGAAGAATCTGTTTTGGCGGAGAAGGAGGGAAATTTGATGATGTTTTAATTTATAGTCTCCGTCCAGTTAATCCCAACTAATCTCCTTTTCTTTATCTCTCCTCTTCTTTCCTGTTTCTCTTTTATTTTAAATGGTGAGCCACCCATTGGAATCAATTGAATTCTCTCTCTTTTTGGGGGGAAAATTACTCCCTTTTTCACTTTTCCGGAAAAAATTGTCCCAATTTACCCCCACTTTGCCCAAATGGGACACACCCCCACAATTTGAGTTGAAAAGTTGTATCCAATTTGAAAGGTCTGAAATAGATATCTTCTTTTCTTCCCAAGTGGATATAACCCCAATGTGTTGAAAGGGAATTTAACCGGAGTGGAAAGGGTGTCTTACTGGAGCTATTGGAGTAGCTCCGATTTGTCCAATTTCCGGGAAAATCTATTCAATTGCCCAAAAAAGTAAAAAGTAGAATTTTCTAAAGTGAAGAAAAAAGGGGATTAAATCTCCCCCCGGGTGGAAGTTTGGAGGGTGGGGAGGAGGTCTTTCATATGGAGGTAGTTATTGAGGGCGTTGAGGTAGGCTTCGGCACTGGCTTTCATTG
>PUXY01000090.1 GCA_009659955.1 Campylobacterota bacterium
CCATTTGACTCTTTGGTGATAGTGCCCTTCAATTAAAGTTCCCTCCCACCTTTTTTTGGTCAAAATTTGGTCAATAAAATTGGGAATTGGGGAGCATTTAATCGGTTTTTGGAGGATTTTGTCAATAATCCAGTTGGTTAAAGGGGAGAGGAGTTTCCATCGGAAAGGGGTCAAAAAAAGGGGGGAGCGGATAATTTTGGTATAGAGGGCGTAACCCCACCCCTCCCCCCAATCTCCGTGGGTAACTTTTATATTTTGCCCTTTATCCCACACCCCTTCCCCCACTTGGAGGGTAGGGAAAATAGTCTCCAAATTGAAATCGTGGTTTCCTTCCAGATAAAAAGTGGGGATTTTATCGGCAATTTTGGAGATAATTTCTATCAATCGTCGATTTTTTTCAATTACCGGCGGGAGGTTTACCAAAAGGTGAAAAATATCCCCTACCAGAAAGAGTTGGGGGGGAGATAACTGGAGAAGATGGGAGAATTTCTCCTCTATCCATCTATCTCCGGGGCGATAGTGGACATCGGCTATAAATATCGCCCCCTCCTCCACCCGGGTTTCAATCCATCGGGCACCGGGGTGAAGGTGGATTATTTAGTTTCCTTTTTCCGTCCGGTAATCCGAAGGCGGAAAAGGAGTTGATCCCCCGGTTTCAATTGGGGAATTACCCATTTAAGGTTGCTATACATTGAAGGGGGAGCTACTTTTTTTACTTTTTGCCCATTGATGTAAGTCCAATAATAGATGGGAGGTTTTTGAAAGGTTTTTCCTCCATCGATGGAAAAATAGAGATGCTCTTTGGGAATAGCACTATCGGGGACATATTGGGTATTGGGGGGAATGGTAACCTTAATTTCCACATTATGGAAAGTTTTGTTGGGGGTCAAATTTCGGGCGGTAATATGATACTCTATCATCTCCCCATCTTTTAATTTGTAATTTGGGGGGAGAGGAATTACTTTCTGGGTTATTCCCAAAGGAATGATTAAAAATTTCTTTACATCAAGGGAGAAATCTTGCCCGGATAAATGTTGTTTTTCCCCCTGTTTGAGGAGCCACTGGAGATAATTTTTATCGGGAGCTACTTGCTGATTGGCGGTCAAAAACCCAACTAACAGTGGGATTCCTATTAGAAGTTTCCTCATTTTAGACCTTTTTTCAGGGCTTTATAGAAAAATTATACCACTCTTTTAATTTTGTATCTATTTTCCAGTTGGTAAATTGAAAAAGGGAAGATTGTGATATAATTCAGTTTGCCTCTTTTGTGTGGTAACCTCCTTGGGACCCCGTAGCTCAGTTGGATAGAGCGTCACCCTGCGGAGGTGAAGGTCACAGGTTCGAATCCTGTCGGGGTCGCCATTGGAGAAGTAGATTGAACTTTCTCCCCTTTTTTAAAAATATTGAACTTATCTTCCCTCAACTTCAGTATAATCCCTTGCAGTTTTACCTCTATGGTGGTAAAAATTGATATTTTTATAAAGTTGACAAAGGAAAAGTATGGAGATTAAGCCGGAAAAAATCAGAAATATTGCGGTAATTGCCCATGTAGACCACGGCAAAACTACACTGGTAGACCAACTTTTGAAGCAGTCTGGAACTTTGGAGAGTCGGAAGGAGTTTGGGGAGCGGATTTTGGACTCCAACGATTTGGAAAAGGAGAGGGGAATTACAATTTTGGCGAAAAATACCGCCATTTTTTGGAATGGCTACAAAATAAACATTATTGACACACCGGGACACTCCGATTTTGGAGGGGAGGTGGAGCGGGTTTTAAAAATGGTAGATGGGGTGTTACTTTTGGTAGATGCCCAAGAGGGGGTAATGCCCCAAACCAAATTTGTGGTGAAAAAGGCGTTGGGGTTGGGGTTGAAACCGATTGTAGTTATCAATAAAATCGACAAACCCTCCGCCGACCCCGACCGGGTAGTAGATGAGGTTTTTGACTTGTTTGTGGCAATGGACGCCACCGAAGAGCAGTTGGAATTTCCGGTAATTTACGCCTCTGCCAAAATGGGAATTGCCAAACGGGAGTTGGAAGAGGAGGGGGGAGATATGGAGGTGATTTTTGAAACCATTGTAGAGGAGATACCTGCACCCTCTGGAGACCCCACCGCCCCTTTTCAACTTCAAGTTTTTACCCTTGACTATGACAACTATTTGGGGAGAATTGGAATTGCCCGGATTTTCAATGGGGTGGTAAAACGGGGGGCGGAAGCCCTTCTAATTAGGGCAGATGGGGAGAAAATTAAGGGGAGAATTACAAAACTTTTGGGGTTTTTGGGATTGGAAAGGTATGAAATTGAAGAGGGGGTAACCGGAGATATTGTGGCAGTTGCCGGATTTAATGCGTTGGATATTGGAGATACCATTGCCGATCCTGCCAATCCGGTGCCCTTGGATCCTCTTCAGATTGAGGAGCCTACAATCAGTGTGGTTATCAGTGTAAATGATTCTCCTTTGGCAGGGAAGGAGGGGAAATTTGTAACCGCCCCCAAATTGAGAGACCGACTCCTCCGGGAGATGGAGACCAATGTGGCAATGAAAATTGAGGAGATAGGGGAAGGGAAATTTAAAGTCCGGGGGAGGGGAGAGCTTCAAATTGCAATTTTGGCGGAAAATCTTCGGAGGGAGGGGTTCGAATTCTCCATCTCCCGCCCTGAAGTTATCCTCAAAAGGGAGGGAGACCAACTTTTGGAGCCCTTTGAGTATCTGGTAATTGACCTTCCCGAGGAGTATAGTGGAGCGGTAATTGAAAAGTTGGGGAAACGGGGGGGTGTAATGAAAAATATGGTGCCGATGGGGGAAGGCTCTCTCCGATTGGAGTTTGAAATTCCCGCCCGGGGGTTGATTGGGTATCGGAGCCAATTTTTAACCGATACCAAAGGGGAGGGAGTATTGAACTCTTCATTTTTGGAGTATCGACCGGCGGTTACCAAACGCTACCGACGGAAAGAGGGGGCTTTGGTATCGATGGAAAAAGGGAAAGCGGTGGCTTACGCCCTCTTCAATCTCCAAGACCGGGGGAAAATTTTTATCAAACCCGGAGATGAGGTGTATGTGGGAATGGTAATCGGGGAGAATGCCCGCCCCAACGATTTGGAGGTTAACCCAATCAAAGGGAAGCAGTTGACCAATATCCGGGCAGCGGGGAGTGATGAAGCCATCAAATTGACTCCTCCAGTGGAGATGGGATTGGAGAAGGCTTTGGAGTGGATTGAGGAAGATGAACTGGTGGAGGTAACCCCAAAATCCATCAGAATCCGGAAAAAGACTTTAGACCCCCACCAACGGAAAAGGGAAGCCCGGAATCGGAAATAGAAAAAATTTTAAAGGGGAAAACTCCCTTTTACTTTCATTTCTTTTTTGAGAGTCTATATCTCCCTCTTCTATTATCCAAAGACCATCTGTTTTCCAGTAATTGGATATTTTCATCTATTTCCCTATGTTGAAAGAACAAAAGTGTGGAAAGAAATTTTTCTAAAGATTAGAAAGAAAAAAAGGGAAATTCCTCAAATTCCCCAATGGAGGAGGGCACTTCCCCAAGTAAAACCTCCCCCGAAAGCGTCCAGTAGAACCAAATCCCCCTTTTTCAATTTCCCCTGTTGGTAAATATCGTAAAGGGCGGTGGGGATTGAGGCGGAGGAGGTATTTCCATATTTATCGACGGTTACCACAATCTGCT
>PUXY01000091.1 GCA_009659955.1 Campylobacterota bacterium
CCAAAACCGGAAACCCTGTCAACAAACCAGCAGTTATCGAAAAAATCGTCGACGGCAAAACCCAATTTGTAGAGCTCATCAAACCATAAGGCTTCTATTTCTCTAAAACTTTTCCTCTTTCTTTTCTAGACATCTCCCCTTATTTAATTCTCCCTCCACGGAAAAGGAGATTTTAGTTCCCACGGAAAAGTAGTAGTTGGCTTTTTCGATGGAGGGGGGATTTTTGGTAAAGTTCACCTTATCTAACCCAATTTCAACCTCCCCTTCAAACTCTTTTCCGGGTTGATAGGGAAGATAATAAAAAGCTGAAGTTAATGCTCCATTTTCTCCGGAGATGGAGATTTTTACCTCTTCCCCATTTTTCAGTTGCCACTCTTTCAAAATGGTGTCATTGTTGGTTATTTCCTCCCTTTTAACCAACTTTACCAACCCGACCCCATACCGACTATCTCCCCCCAAATGGAGTTCAAGCCCCTCCTTGACAAAATTACTCTCCTCCTCTCCCAGATAAATTACCCCTTTCCAGTAGAGGGAGGTGGTGGGGGTGTTTTCAACGGAGGGGAGACGATTTTTAGCCTTGGGTAAAATGTAATCCATTTGGTGGAAACTCTCATCTTTTGCCCTTCTACTCCCCGGTTCAATCGCAGTTTGGAGAAGGGTATCCACAAACCCATACCGAAATTCCGATTCAGAAAGGAATTTTCCGTTGGTGCCGGGGAAAAGATACCCAAACTCCCCTTCTTTATAAGTGGGGGTAAGGAACTCCCCATCTTCGGAGAAAGCGGGGAAAAAGTTGGAGATTTTTTCAAATTTTTTCTGAATCTGTTGGAGTTTCTCTTTTCTCTCCTCTTCACTCGCCCCCTCTCCTACACCTCCCCCTTTTTCAATCAAATATTTATTTACCAACGCCCCCCAAATTGTCTGCCCCGGAATAAAAATCGCAGTCTCATTTACAACCCCCCATTTCCCGGCTCCAATGTGGAGGGGTTGTAGCTGTTGAAAGGTGAGCTGATACCATCTACCCATTGCCATCTCCTCCACTCTCTCCCATCGCCTTGGCGTGATACCGGGCATAAGTTAAAAGTTTCTCCAAAAGGGTTTTGGTGAAGAGGAGTTGGGGGAGGTCTTGACTGCTCAACTCTTTAAAGTAACTTTCCCAATTTACTCTTTCTCCTTCTTCTATCGGAGAAATTTTTTCCAATATTTCCTTCATCTTGTTCATTAATGCATCTTTTTTATTTCTTCTCTCACCCTTTGCAAACTCACTCTTTGCAAACAACCACATTGCGTAAACCCCGTGGTGGGACAAAACTCCCAATAATTTGTTAATCAGATTTTCGTCCAAAATCCTTTCATTTACCAACTCAAAAGAGACTTTTGCAATTACCCCTTCCAAATTTTGGCTCTCTCCCGGCATTTTTTCTCCTTTTAAAACCTAAATCTTTTTAATTTTTTCCTCTTACCTTCCAACTTTCAAATCTCCACCCCCCTCAACCCCTCCTGTTCAATCTCCCTTGAAAAATCCCGATGGATTACAATATCCACCGGTTTCAGCAATTTTTCCTCCAAAATCCATTTCAACTTTCCCCGGTGCGTCCTTATATTTTCCACCGGCTCCAGTGGCACTATAAAAAGGTCAATATCCCCTCCCCGTCGAGTGGAGTCCAACTGACTCCCAAAAAGATAAATTTTCGCCCTCCCCAACTCCTTTTCAATCTCTCTCCGGATTATTTCCCTCTCTCTGGCAGTCAATCTCATTGAAAAGCTTTTTCAGTCGATAGGTAACCTGTTCCAAATAATCGATATTTTTATAGATAAAATTGACCGCCTCTGTCAACTCCCCACTATTTCCCGGATAGTAGTGGGCAATCTGGTTCCGGGCGTCCCTCAATTCTGCCCATTTACTTACTTCCAAAATCCCACTCCGCTCCAACTCCGCCAAAATTTCCACAAAAGGACGCTCCACCGAAAAACCCCCGTAAGCTAACACATTCCGGAAAAGTTTTCTTCCCAGTAAATCTTGGAGTTTGGAAAATCGAAAAATTAAAACATCGATTTTATCTTCCAAATCGGGACTCAGTTGGTCAAAAGTAGAAGGGGTTAACGGAAAATAGGGTTTCAACTCCACTTTAATTCTTTTTAATCGGTGGAGATGTTTTTCCGCCTCTTGGAAGGAGAGGAAGATTCTGTCTCTCAATGCCATTACTCTCCACCTCCGCCGTCGGGGGTGTCGGTTCTTGAGCCTCCACTATTTCCGTTTTGAAGTTCAATCCTCATTCTTCCAAATCCCCGGGTGGTCATTCCCCCAATTCCCAGAGTTTCGTAATATTTTTTAGTCTCCTTTAAAGCACTCTCCAATTTTTCAGCCTCCGGAAGGGGCTTAATTTTGGACTCCAATTCCCCCAGTTTGGATTTGTCGAAAATTCTAATCTCTCCGTGGAGAATTGTGCCCCGGGGAATTGCTTCGGAGGTAAAGAGTGCCCCCTCTTTGGCAGAGCCGGTCAAAGGGTCGATTGAAACAGAGGTTCTAACCTCCAAATTGGAGTTGACGATATGGGAAAAAAGATGGTCTGGGACGATGACAATATCGTTGAGTGTGATGGGAATTCTCCGCTCGGAGTTTTCCTCTATTTTGTCCAAAACTTCTTTCACCTGTTGACAAGTTTCCAATTTATAAGGCAAATAGAGCCAACCCAAATTGATGTGTCCCTCTCTCTCATCTTCCGAAATATTCTCTTGACACTTTATACACACCGGGGGATTTGAAGGTGGGTTGTCTGAAACAAAGATATTATATTTTTCCGCTAATCTTTCAATAATTCCCTCCGTTGTAACCCACTTTGTCCCCTCCATTGTGAAAACTGGGAAAAATACAATCTCCAAATCGCTAAAAAAGAGCATTCCCTGCCAACTTAAATCTTTTTTAGAGAAACCGAATCCTTTACAGACAAGGCAGTGCCCGCAGTGTCCACTTTTTCCATTTTTCTGAGCAAAGGGAGCGTTCTCTAAATTCTCTTGGGGCAGGTTGTCCTGTCCCGCACAAGTGATTTTTAAATACCGATTTTCTTCAAAAAATTCCCATTGGTCTGGGTTTGAAATCTCTCTCTCCCAAAACTCTTTTATTTTATTAAAAAGCTCACGGTTTTGAGTCTCAAGAAAAGCTGATATACTCTTCCCCATACTCCATAAATCTGCAAATATAATTTCCTTTTGGTTACTATCCAAATTTTCAGAAATAACCTGTGCTGTTTTCAATTCTTCAGTTAATTTAGTAAATTTATCTTTCAATGTCTCCCCAATTTTTCTAATTGCCTCCAACGCCACATAATACCGCCAAGTGCCGGCAAGGCTACTCCCGGGGATTTTGGGAAGGTTGGAGATGGGATCGCGGACGATGGTATTATCCACCCGTCCGATAGTGTAGCCACCGGTGCCGATATAGATTGGGTCTATCGCAGTTGCCACTACTTTCAAACTTCTCGGATTTTCGTTCATTTTAAACCTCCTTTAAAGTTGTATGCCAGAATTCAAACATATCAAGGAAAAGGAGCAGATTTTCCCGCCTTTTCATTTTCTCCCTCAACTTTTCCTGAAACTCTTCTTCCCCAATTTCAAAGATTTCCCCTATCCCCCTTTTCACCTCTTCCTGTCGATTTAAATCC